>JAJZIU010000005.1 GCA_021810455.1 Microcaldota archaeon | reverse complement strand
AATCAGAAACACGGAATTGGGAGTAAGCAATCTTGAAGGAAGCTGCAACAACCAAGTGCCACAGTATGTGGCACAGTTCAATGGAAAAAGCAGTTATATAACAACTGCTTTGGAAGATGCACCGCATAGTTGGACGATATCAGCATGGTTTGAACCGTCGAATAGCAGTCCTGGAAGTGGATCCAACTGTGTTGGTTATCCGATAGTTGATTCTGATAATGGAAACTATGGTACAGGATTTGGAATAAATGGCGGACTAACAGCACTTAAAGGCATAGGGAATAAGAACTGTTTCTCTGGGCTTTCTTCGATATCTGGAAGCCCACACACGTGGTACAACGCAATATTAACATATGATACCCAGACTAACGAAGTTAATGCTTACCTGAACGGAAAGGAACTAGGCCCAGAATCATTTACGTTTAGCAGTTCTGGAAGTTTTTCGTATTTTTACATTGGATTCACAGGATTTGGATGCTGCAATGCATACTTTAACGGAAGTGTAGCCAATGTACAAATTTACAACACGACATTTACAAATTCTTCAGTGCAGATTTTATATCAGGAGGGAATAGGAGGAGTACCTATAGACCCGCAGAATTTGGTTGGATGGTGGCCGTTGAACGGAGATGCGAATGACTATTCTGGAAATCAGAAGAACGGAGTGCTAACTAATGTCGTATTCACAAGCAGTTGGTACAACGGATATTCACAACCGTGATATTATGAAAATTTTTAAAAAATTTATAAAAAATCAATCCGCAATGGAGTACCTGATGACCTACGGATGGAGCATACTCATTATCGCAGTAGTGCTCGGTGCGCTGTCGTTTCTTGGTGTTTTCAATCCCATGACATTCACTCCCAAGGCAACAGTCGGAGGATGTCAAGTGATTAAGAATACACAGCTTAATGTTAGCAACTTAGCAGGTAGCTGCAATAATCAAATACCGCAGTATGTCGCACAGTTCGCAGGAAACGATCCAAGTAATGTAATAACCCAGATTGCAGATTATCAATCTGCAAATTCAATAACGATAACGGCATGGGTTAAGGCAGTAGGTACTGGAACTCCAGAAGGGACAGTAGTGGCTTTGACAACATACGGTAATACATTTTCAGCCAATATCATTCAAGGCGTCTCTTTGGGATATTCAAATGTAGGAGTTTCAGGAGCACCAACGTTCGGAGAGTGTTGTAGCCATGGCGCAGCAGTAGGAAATGAGGCATTGGGGCAAAACACATGGTACTTTTTGGCTGGAACAATGTCATCCAATGGAGAGATAATATATCTAAACGGATTGAAAAACGGAACATCAACTATTTCGGAAAATCTGGTCGGAGCAAATCAGATAAACATAGGAATAAGAAATGGGGATTCTTTTGGAGATTTCAAGGGAATGATTGCTGATGTACAGGTTTATGATGAACCTTTGTCAAATACATCGATTCTTTCATTGTATCAGGAAGGAATAGGCGGAGTGCCCGTAGATTTACAACATTTGATTGCATGGTATCCACTTAATGGCAATGCAAATGATTATTCAGGAAATAATAATGACGGAATTGTTGGAACTGCAACATTTACAAGTGATTGGTACAACGGTTATTCGCAACCTTGAGAACTAGAAATTTGCACAAAAAAAACTAATGTGCCAAAATAATCAGGTATAAATGCGATTTGACGAGTTTATCTGGAGAGGTCGTTGAGTTCTTCCCTTGATGCATTCTCCTCCCTTACGCCGGAAGGCCCGGATACGAGAACAACGTCACCAACATTCTTTACGCTCTTGTACATTATGCTCTTTCTTTTCAGTATGCTGTTTGGATCTCCTTTTGCACTCTCCCATGGAACCATCAGAAGCCTGCTTACCTCGCCTTTCTCAAGATCAAGCACAACATCATGAACTTCGCCGAGGTACTGGCCTGAGTCGCTGTATATATCAAGCTTGTATATTTCTGAAATCTTCATCTTATCGCCCTAAGGTATATGTACAACAAAGATATTATAAATCTTATGCATTTTTTAAATACGTGGAGAATAAAAAATACATAGAAAACATAATGAGAAGGCTCATGAGAAAGTACGGGGACAAACTGCACACCGAATTGGAACATGCGAATCTCACAGAACTGTTTGTAGCGGTGTTGTTGTCGCCACAGTGCACGGACAAACAGGTAAACAAAGTTACTGAACAGTTGTTTACAAGATTCAAGACGTTCGATGATTATGCCGATTGCAACATCAAGACTTTGAGAAAACAACTCGATGGATTGAATTACTACAGGACGAAGGCGAAGAATCTGAAGAGATCAGCGTTAATGATAGTGAAGGATTACAACGGAGAAGTTCCTGGAAGAATGAATGAACTGATGAAGCTGCCTGGAGTTGGAAGAAAGGTTGCAAACGTAATACTGAATGAGGGATTCGGCATCGACGAAGGGATAGCGGTTGACACGCACTGTGCAACAGTGTCAAGAAGGTTGGGATTGTCGGACAAAAAGGACGCAAACAAGGTGGAACAGGATTTGCTGACAATGCTGCCTAAAAAATACTGGAAAGTTTCATCGAATCTTTTCATTGCACTTGGAAGGGATGCCTGCACGGCAAGAAACAGAAAGTGTGAAAAGTGCGTGCTTAATGATATATGCCCAAGCAGCACCGTAAAAAAGAATCATGCAGCGTCGATACTGTCTTCCGAGTAACCCATTGTAGCCAATGCTTTTTTGACTGCATCCTTGTGATCTCCCTGAAGTTCGATTATCCCATTCTTCGAAGTGCCTCCGCATGCAAGTATTCGCTTGAGTTCCTTCTCTGTTTTTTTCATCTCTTCTCCGTTGAGACCGGAGATTACGGTCATGTACTTCCTGAATTTCTTTTTTTCAAGATAAACTTTTATCCTTCTGTTTGTCTCCCTGTTTAATACGTCACATACGCATATTTCCTTTGGAAGACCGCATTTTGGACAAATCTCAGGCATTAGATTCCTGCACCTCTTTCTTTAAGTAGTGTGAGTATCTGGGCTATCGTAATGCGCATCTCCTTCATTTTGACCTTCTTACTGGAAACCCCAGTAGAGACCACCTTACGTTTCTCTATTGCATACTCCAGTCTAAGTTCGGAGAGTCTGCTGTTAAGCACCTCCGTTGATAATGACCTAAGTTCTTTAATTTTCATGATGAATCTCCTCAGCTTAAATATATAAGTATTTTGAAACTGTACAATCAGTTCCACTACTTATCATTGTAAAAGATTAAAGGATTAATGTTGTTCCCTCCTGTACTCTCTCCTTGCAAAGACTATGTTCTTTGGAAGCTCGACTTTCTTTACTTCGCGGTCGGGGAACTTTGCATTAGGTCCGACTATGCGTACAGTAACGCCTATTGCACCATACTTTGGATACGCTGCAATCTTGGCCTCGTTAACAAGTTTTATTACGTCTCCGGATTTAGGAAGATAGCCGAGTCTTACCTTAAGTTTCTTGGCTCTTGCTCCCTTAGCAGCAAGTTTTCCTTTGACTATTATCTCAGCACCAAGGGCGCCATTCTCCATGATTTCCCTTATAGCAGAGTGTATTACACGTCTTGGATTTATGCCTCTTTCGAGTGAATTTGCAATGTTTTTTGCCATAAGCCTAGGCTCGAGTTTGGGATTTTCGACTTCAGCAACACTTATCTGAGGATTCTCAAGACCAAATGCTTTTTTCATTCCTGATGTCAGAGCATCGATTGTTTCTCCACCGCGGCCGATGACACGTCCAGGACTTGTGACGTAAGGAGTTATCCTAGTTATGACGGGGGTTTTCTGGATCTCCACTCTGGAGAAACCGGCCCTCGCCAGCGAATTCTTCATGTACTCGGATATCTCGTGCTTTATTATCAAATCGTTTATGAATTTTCTTTCAGCTCTCATCATCACACCGTTTTGCTTTCTTTGTTTTCTGTTGTTTCAGGAACGGAACTCTCGACAGCGCGTGTTTTTGGTTCCTCTTTCTTGTGCTCAATAGCTTCGGTTGTTTTCTTGGACTTCTTAGGTTCCTTTGCTTTTGGCTTTTGTGGAACAACAGCATTTGAATGTTTAACTATTTTCTTTTTGATAAAATATTTCATGTTGCCAGTGAGTTTCGGATTGGCAGCATCGGCAAGACCTATCTCGATTTTTGCATACTCTATATCGCTGTGCATTGTAGCTGAACGTCCATAAGTACCACGACCCCATGCGATTGTTCCCTTTGACGGATATCTTCTCTCTATCCTTGTTTTGTTTGCACTAGCATGGACAACAACCATCTCATCACCATCCATTGCCTTGTTTGATGCGTTTGAAATAGCGTTGATCAAAACATCACGAACCTCTTTTGCAGCCTTTGAAGGGTAGCGTCCTTTTCTTCCTCCGAGTTCATGCCTCGCGCCGAGGTGCTTAGAGTGCCTTCTGTACAGTACAGGAGTTTCCTTGTTTGCAACCTTCTCTACAAGTGCAAGAGCATCGCTGCTTCTCATGTACCTTATCGCATCGCAAACAGCGCAGAGATCCTTGTAGCTAGCGTTGATGTTGTACTTCTGTGCAAACACCAGTTCGCTCTTGTCCTTTATAGCACTGAATGAGTAACGCATATCACTTCACCGCAAGGAACTTGCTTCCTCTCGTTGCCCTTATTCCAGGCGCAGAGTGGAGTACACGCTTAGTTGAGAATGAAAACTCGCCGAGTCTGTGACCCAGCATCTCCTCGGTTATCTGCATTTCCTTAAACTCCTTTCCATTGTAAACGGCAAACTTCATGCCAACCCAGGATGGAAGTATTACTGCTTCGCGCACATGAGTTCTGACGGTTTTACCTTTCTTTGCGGCTTCTTCAGCCTTCTTTACAAGTTGTGCGTAGCTTTCACCTAGTCTCTTTATGCTTCTTCTTTGTCTTGATTTCAAAAGCTTTGAAAACTCATCCACACTAAGCTTCTGGAGTTCTTCTACAGATTTTCCTCTAAATGAAAATATTCTTGGTATTCAATCAACCTCTCTTTCTTCTTCCTACTCTTCTTGCTGCGATGTGTCCGACCTTCGCTCCTGGGGGTGCTCCTCTTGCAGTCATACTTGAAGCGCCCTTGTGGTGCTGTTTTCCTCCGAAAGGATGATCAACAGGGTTTGATTTAACACCTCTGTTCTTTGGCCACATCTTGTTTGTAGCATGATTCATATAAAACGCTTTTCCTGCCTTCATTATGGGTTTTGTCGTTGCTCCTCCGCCGGCTATTACACCTATCTCTGCCCTGCATTCAGGGTTTAGATCTACGGTTTGTTTTGAAGGAAGCAAAACCGTAACACGGTTCTGAGTGTGCGCGATAACAGTCGCGTACGAACCTGGAGCTCTTGCGTACTTTCCACCGTCTCCGGGAAGTGCTTCTATGTTGTATATGGGCATTCCGTCAGATATGTTGCCCAGATTAAGTATGCTTCCCAATGTGGGAGTTGCATTTGAACCATCCTGTATCTTATCTCCTATTTTTATTCCTTCAGGAGCAAGAAGCGTGTTTTCAGTATAATCATCGTATCTTATAAGCATCAGAGGGGCCTTGTGTCCTGGATCGTCTATGAACTCTATGACCTCACCATTCTTGATGCTTTCTGCATGCTTGTTTATGAACATTACGTCTGCTTTGAAAGTGTTTGGTGGTTTGCGATAAGCATTGCTACCTTTTCCTCTCCTTTGCATCTTGAGTCGTTTTCCCATTTATTACACCAGTTTCAATCTTTTTGCTATGTCGGAAGCTGGAAATTCCTTTCCTAATCTAACATATGCACGCTTTACGTTATCAGGTTCGCGAACGGTATTAACGTTTACTACCTTAACCTTAAATGTATTTTCAAACTCCTCCTTAACCTGTTTCTTGTTGGTTTCCATATCTACAACATAAACTATGATGTTATCCCTGTCAACCATGCTCAGGGTTTTTTCAGTTGCTACAGGATATTTCAATACTGCCAAACAAATTACCTCAATTTTTCACCAACGCTTCCAAGTGCACTTTTTGTCCAGACTATGAGTCTTGGTTTTGCACCAGGAGCGAGTTTTTCTATCTTCATGTCATCTACACTGCAAACATCCACGCCTGGAATGTTCCTGCCCGCCTTAATTATATTCTCAGCATTTTTGGCTATTATCAGTACGCTGCTTCTGAATCTTCTTTTATTAGAAACTCTTCTCATTCCAATCCTCAGCCTTGGTTTGTGGGACTTTTCAACATCATCGAGAAGGCCAAGTGACTTGAATGTGTTTAGAAGATTCTTTGTCTTTGCAACTGATTCCAGATTGTCATCTATGACTATCGGCAGTGACATTTTTGAAACGTGTTTCTGATGAACCAGTTCCTTGTTTGATGAACCGGCTATTGCTGATGCAATTGCAGCGTCGTACTCCTTTTTGTTAATCTGTTCGAATATGTTTTTTTCAGGTCTGTGTGGATGAGCCCTTCTTCCCTTTACGCTGGAGGGTATTCTTCTTACGTCACCCATCGCGCCTCCTCCGAGTTTCTGCCTAGGTCTTATAGCCATACCCATGTGCCTTCCTCTTCTGTATCCAGTGTACTTTCCGACATACACAGCTGTTGTCTGCATACCAGCGAGTATGTAATGACCCTGCGGCTGATGCTCGAAGCTTTGGTCGCTCAGTATTGCCCTTCTTATGAGGTCCTCGCGAAACTCTCTTTCGAATACGGAAGGCAGCGTTACCTTGCCTTCTACGCTCCCATCAAGTTTGTAAACGTCAACTTCCATTTTATGCACCCTGCTTTGATGTTGTTGAGATGTAAATCAACTGAGGCTCCCTAACCTTTTCGGCCATTCTTATCGCCTTTCTCAACCTTACAAGCCTCTTCGATGGTCCAGGTATAGAACCATCGAGAACCATGTAATCATTCTTTACAATTCCGTAATTAAGAAATCCTCCGTTTGGATTTATGCTGTTGGCATCTCCTTGAGATCCAAGTTTTAGTATATGCTTGTTCATCTCCGTTCTGTAGTTGTATCCCATGTGACCTGCCTGTGGCACTCCGAACATTACCTTTGCAGGATGCCAAGGACCAAGAGTACCTACGTGCCTCCCCTTTCCAGTTGCCTTTCTATACTGGGTTGCAACTCCATATCTTTTGACGACACCAGCCCAGCCTTTTCCCTTGCTTATGCTCGTTGTGTCAACGTACTCTCCCTGTTTTGCAAAATCAAGAATCTTGAGTTCTTTTCCAAGATATTTTTCAGCGAACTCGAGTTTTTCTGAAGAAGTGCTTCCACCGATATGTAGTTCGAAGCGCATTACACGTTTATTTCCAAAACCCAGATTGCTTGCATCGAGATATGCAAGCGCAGAAACATCGGTGAATTCAGAAATCTTTTCCTTGAAAGATGGCAGTGTGTGTTTTGTTTTCTTTATGCCAACTTTTGCTGCCATAGCAGTATCAAACACCTCACCGTATACCTGCTTGTACGCGTATCCTTTCTTGTAAAATCTTAATCCGTAAACATAGACCTTTGGAATTTCGAGAACTGTCGCGGCTCTGGCAACCTCTGTGCCCTTTGCAGGAGACTCTGTGTTGTCAATCATGGTGACGTGGGTCATACCCGCTTTGAATGCAACAAAATTTAGGAACATAGGCTTTGCTACTGAAGGCACGCTTCGCTGCCTTGGCATCTGCTTCTTAGCACGCCTATGCGGCCAATACTCTAATGATCCTTTTCTCATCCTAATTACCTTGCGTGAATATGCTTTCTATGTTGCTTATTATTCTTATGCGCTTGAGGACGCTCTGCATCGAGGCGAGTAGCGCCACGTTGTCCTTTGCGTTTATCGTTATGTCAAGTTCGTTGCCTTTTATAGATACTTTGACATCGCTCCTCTTGTAATTCAATTTACTTTCCATCACATCTATATAATCCTTTGCATTGTCAAGTTCAAGGCTCATCTTTGCGCTGGGCAGATCAACACCTCAATCTTTTCGAAGGTTTGCCCTTACACTAGGAACCATGCCCCTGTGCTTCTTGCCACTACTGGTAAGACCACGGTTGGCCCTGTTGCGTTGTCTTATGACACCGCTGTATAAAGGATCATGCATGACTTTCTTGTTTGATCTGTCTGCCAGTATAACTTCAAAATACTTGTCTGTTCCGTCCTCTCCGATGTAGTATGAATTAACAACTTCGCAGTTCCTGTACTTTGCAGCTACTCTTTCTTCTGCGATAGATTGGAATGATTTTTTCATTGAGAAGAATCTTCCGCTTTTTGAAGGCTTTCTTCCGCCCTTGTTCTTCTCCCTTTTTCTCAATCCCTTCCTTATCCTTGCCCTGACCACAACAACACCCTGCTTGGCTTTGTATCCTAGCACTCTTGCTCTGGCGACGTTTGTAGGATGCTCGAGTCTCACGAGGCTCGGCTCTTCATGCCATCGGTACAGTCTGTCCTTCAGTGAGGCACTTGACTGTTTGTAGCTGTTCTGGAAATTCTCTTTTATGTATTTATAAGCGCCCATTTGTATCACTACTAAGATGTATTGCCTTCAATAATTTTAGGCTATATTATATCAGCTAAGCCTTTTAAATATAAGTATGTTCCGGCATATACTGGCAACTTTACCTTTTCCTTATTGAAAGGACCGTACTGCTCATTGTTTATGAGCAGTTTCTGCTGAGAGTTAGCAATAACTTCCATTTCTCCATTTCTGAAAGCTATCGCGTCATTCATAGGATCAAATTTTGAAAGAGCCGCAATACCAACCTTCTTTGCGATGAGGCCGGTTTCACCGTGTATGCTTTCAGGCAGTCTTATAAGATGGGAAGGATCTTTGGTAACATTGCGGTCTATCCTGTCGCTCTGCGCTATTGCCTGGTTTGCCAGTATGGTTTTCCAGAAATCTGCCTTGTTCTTTATGTATACCATGTCCCAGTTTCCGTTCTTTATCCCTAACTCAACTAGAGCGCGCTTCTTGTATAGATTGTTTGCTATTCTTTTGTCTATTCCCAACTTTGTCATTTGTTCAGTGCCGGAATTGAGCGTAGTTATAAAACTTCTTGCAAGTTTGCCCTTCCATCCTATGTCGTCTGGTTTTGGACCGAGAAGCGCATGGCCTTTTTGCCCCATGTTCTCGAAAATATCCTCAACTTCTATACCATTTCCGGATATGTAATCGCTTATCTCCTTTCGCTGGTTGGCATCAAGAGTTAAAACAGAATCGTTCTTTACGTGTACATGGTAACCCCTGTTACCACTGAAGTTGACTTCCAATTCATTTGATGAAAAACCAAAATCAGGAATAAGAAACTCTTCTATTAGTTTTATTGTCTCATTTTTAATCTCCTCAAAACAAACAGCGCAAACCCATGAACGGCCATGGGCGCTTTGGCAAGGAAGATGCATATCAGTAACGTCAAGATCGAATACCAATTCGGAACCGAGCCATCCCTTTTTTTCCATAGGCCTTGCTGCGGGGAACTTGTAATGAGCCGTTGAGCAGGAGATGTACGGAGGCGCGTTTTCTATGAGATATTTTCGCAGATCGTTTTTGCTCTTGAATTCAATGTGCCTGTAAAGTATTTTGCGCTCGAACGTACCAACTCCGAATTCCCTGCTGGATACTGCCTCTGGTGCAGGAAAATCCGATACATTTTTGTAATAGTCGCGTATGAGATTTGTGATAAACGCTTTGGCATCCATTATGAATCATTTAGTATATTGTAAATAAAGTATAAAATGTTCATGCTGAAACATTAGCAAGATATTTAGCATTAGAGTTGCACTGATAGAGTAATTCCATGGAGGAGATAAAACAGGTAATAATACTCAGAAATGACCTTGATATGAGTAAGGGAAAGATGGTGGCACAGGGAGCGCACGCTTCGTTGATGAGCTATCTGGAAACCGTAAAAGTTGATGAAAGCATTGCAAAGAAATGGATAAAAGAGGGAGAAAAAAAGATAGTGCTTAAGGTAGATAATGAGGAAGCATTGAGGAAACTGCACACCGCGTTTCAGTACAAAAAGGTCCCTAGTGCACTGGTTACCGATGCCGGGCTCACCGAGCTTCCTCCAGGAACCGTGACGGGACTGGGGGTGGGACCCTGGAACAGCGCAGAAATAAACCAGTTCACATCCTCACTCAAACTGCTTTGAATCCATATTAAATACTTGATGTTTAATTAAATGATAAGTGATCTGATGCAGGCACAAACAAACCAGCCTAACGCTGATGAACTGGAAAAGCTTCTGAAGGATTATCAGATCCTGCAGGAACAACTGAGAACTACAGTTATGCAACTTGAGCAGCTACAGGCTCAGAAAGCAGAGATGGAAAGGGCAAAGGAAGAGTTGGACAAGGCGAGTGGAAAGGTTTACATGAACGTAGGCTCCGTCATAGTAGAGACCGACAAGCAGAAGGCGCTTGATGATGTGAACGACAGATACTCCTTGGCAGATGCAAGAATACAAACAGTGAACAGGCAGTACACTGAACTCAAGAACAAAGAGAAGCAACTAAATGAAAAGATAACGCAGATTTACAAACGTGGACAGGGACCCGCGTGAAACGTATTTCGTTTGAACAACTTTGCAATATAATAAAGGAGAGAAGAAACAGAAAGGTACTGATCACCTTTCATGCGATAGGAGACAGAGATGGAGTCGCGTCAGCTGTTGCACTATCTAAATTCTTTTCCAGCTCGATTGTCGTAACACCAGACTTCGTAACGGGAAATGCAAAGAGAATGTTAGATGAATCAGGATACACAAAAAAGATAAGACCAGGAATCCAAGACAATGTAGATTTTGTAATCATAATGGATGCGAATAGGCTTGCGGCACTCGGAGATCTTGGAGAAACGTTGGCAAAATCAAAGTACGATATTTTGTTTATAGACCATCACCTTGCTCCAGACTATACTCAGAAAGAAGATGGGAGATTGTTATTCAATGATGAAAAATTCAATTCTACATCAAGCATAATTTACGAAATCATGAAAAGAGCAGGAATGACGGTAGACAAACAAAGCGCCATGCTTTTGGTTAATGGAATTATAGCCGATTCTGCAGATTTCCAGAATTCGACACCCATGACATTCATGCAGATCTCAGAGTTGTTGAACATCGCTGGCATGAATTATTCGGATGTTGCAGAATATTTTCATGAAAATGTTTCTGCTGCAGACAGAAAACTTCTTCTCAGAGATTTTTCAAGTGCAAAAAATGAGGTTGTAAGAAAGTACTTGTTTGTTTACGGAGAAGCGAGAACACACGCTAACGTTGTAGCAGAGATTGCCATAGATGCCGGAGCCGATGCATCATTGTTTTGGTCTGTTAAGAAAAACGAGGCTTCAATATCAGTAAGGCTAAGGTCACCATTGGATGAACGATTGTCAATGCACCTTGGAAAAATAATGAAAAAGATAGGGCCCATATTGGAAGGAGATGGAGGAGGGCATCCGTGTGCCGCCGGAGCGTACGGTCCGAACAAATTGAGAATAGGAGAAGCAGTATCAGAATCCATAAACATTATTAAAGAACAACTGTCAAAGAAGTAGTACCGAAAATCTTTTTTATCTTGGCTGAGCCTTTGTACAGAAGGGTCCGTAACTCAGTTTGGCTAGAGTGGCTGGCTTTTAACCAGTAAGTCGTGGGTTCAAATCCCACCGGGCCCGCCTTTTATTTTGATGTTATTACCACAAGCGTATAGGAAAGGCAAATGCAATCGGCAAATGTTATTTAATCCTAATCACGTTATTAGTCTTCATGGTATTTGATATTTTGACATCGCAGCTTTCTGTTGAAGTGACAACAGTAGTTACGCTTCTATTGACTATTTTTCTTGCTGCAGTGATGACAAAAAGATACATGAAAAGGAAATCAGTAAGCCTGATGTACTGGAGTACTGCAATATGGATATTTGCACTTGGGGTATTTATAGAGATAGTTTTTGCTTATGGAATTTACTCACAGGATTTGATAAGATCCTATCTCTTTCTTGTTGCAGTGCTGGTAGAGCTTCTTGCATTGGGCTCAATGCAATTGGTTAAAAACAGGAACGCAAAAAAAGTTTACAATGTGTTTGTAATACTGTCCACCCTGTTGCTGGCATACTCCCTCATGATCAGCAACATAGGCAACATCATAACAGACTATGTGGTGTTTGGATTGCTGCCTATTTCAGTTGTAATAACCTCATCGATAATAACTTTTCCTGCAGCGATAATCCTGATTGCAGTAGCAGTGAAGAGTTACCTAGTTAAAAGATCAAGCAAGTTGCTAAGCATAATAGCAGGAGTGATAATAGTCAGCATTGCTGGAACACTTTACATTGTTCAGTACCCAGCATTCTTATACATTGCAGAGTTTGTAGGCATACTCGCTTTGTGGTATGGATTTGTATGATTTTGCACATCTGCAGATTTATACTTTTCTTGAAAGAGAAAACCTTGACAGAAATGTTGGCAAAATTTGAGTGTTTATATATCTTTTGAGATAGCTATATATTTGTTTTCAGAGTAAAAATACACTTACGATCTTATGAGAGAAATTGCCTTTGCCACTGGAAGGTCTAGCAACATGATAAAGGTTGCCGCGTTTGATTTAGACGGAACGCTGACAAAAGGCGAGAGCATATGGACAGAGGCATCCGAAAAAATAGGACTTGAAAACATACATGATGAACTAGAGGCGAGATTTAAGGAAGGTAAATTCAAGTCGCATGTCGAATGGTCTGAGACACTGCTGGAGATGTGGAAAGGCAGGTTGGACAAGGACACATTCATGAGTATAATAAATTCAAAAAAACTGAAACCTAGAGCCTTAGAGACATTTATGATACTGAAAGAGGCGGGGATAAGAACCGCGATAATAAGCGGAGGATTTGTAGAACTTGCAGATCGTGTGAAGCAGGAACTCGGGATTGATGACAGATTCGCACAGGTAAAGCTCGAGTTCGGAGAAGACAATATGTTGAGATCCTGGAAGATATTCAGAACCGATTTTGAAGAAAAACTCAGTGTTATGAAGTTCATCGCAAGGTTTAACGGAGCGGATCTTAGCGAATGCGCTTATGTTGGAGACGGAAAGAATGACATGTCAGTATTTGGTAGGGTCGGAGTATCGATTGCTTTTAATGCAAGACATAGAGTGGTCAGAGAAGCGGCTGATGTGTCTATAAACGTTGAAGATCTTTCGATGATACTGCCGCACATAGGCCTTAGTGGAAATGAGATTACAACGAGAAAACCCAGGAACGGACCTACAGGTAATTCTATGGAGTTGATGGGACTTCTTGCTAGTGCCAGACGCCCTAACAGCAGTATAACTCAGAGCGAGATACAGACTCGAAGAAGAATCATCAGATAGCCAACTTATTTTACAGGAGGTTTAGACAAGAAAACATTATGGGCATTATTATTGTTGCATCACCATCTACGGTTACGTATCTCGCATCCTCTTTTATCTTTCCCCATGACACCGCTTCCTCGAGTCTTGCTCCAGAAAGGCTTCCGTCGTACTGTGTTGCAGTTGTTATGTAAACAGCGTAATCCAGTCCTCCCTTGAACTGATTCCACCAGATGACATGATGCTTGCTTATTCCTCCGCCAACCATGAGTGCTCCGGTTATCTTGTGATCGAATGAGATGTTACTCAGAGCGAGTTCATCCCTTATGAGATTCAGTTTGAAATCGTGATCTTGTGCGAATATTGATAGATTTGTACCGAAAGCGCCGTCAAGTATGCCAGGGCAAAATATAGGTATGTTATGCAGGTAAGCCTGTCTTAGTATAGAATGGCTGTCCTTTATCCGTTTGCCGAACTCATATAGTATTTCGGATGCGCTGTACTCCTTTTTGTAGTCTTTTGAATTGTATATCTCATTCATTATTTCATTGAAGTGGTCCTCTACCTTTTTGCCGTACTCCTTGCTTTCTATGAATATGTTTCCAAGCCTGTACACGTTCATGCTATGCAATTTTTTGTCATCGGCATTGAAACTGCCGAGAGTGTATTTACCTCCGAATGCGCGGGCAAAATCATGATCTATAGTGCCGCCTGTGGTCATCACAGCATCGAAGTTGTGGAGTGCATCTGCAATCATGCCGCGCATTCCGGTTGCGATTATGTCAGCAGGAAATGAGATGAAGTTGAACGACTCTTTATCATCGAGCATTCTCCTCAGTATGTCTATTCCGGTTACCATATGCTGCCCGGAAAAACCTCCTATGTTCCCCATGCTGTTTACTAATTGCCTTACGCTCATGTCTTTTGACAGTTTTATATCCTTAACAAGGTTTGATTTTTTTTGTGTCATGGTATCAGTATTTTATAAGATATATTGGATCGCTACCTATTAATTTCTCACCTTCCAGTTGGCTCAGCCATATTACGAAAGCAAAGCCGGAAACCGTGCCACCCAATTTTTCAACAAGTGTTGCGGCTGCCTTTGCAGTGCCTCCGGTTGCGAGAAGGTCGTCAGCGATAAGAACCCTACTTCCTTTAGGTACTGAATCTTCGTGCACCTCGATGGTGTCTTTGCCGTACTCTATAGTGTAATCTACACTTATTTTCTTGTAAGGAAGCTTTCCTTTCTTTCTGGCAGGTATGAAACCAACGCCCATTTTGTACGCAAGTGCAGAACCGATTATAAAACCCCGTGCTTCTATCCCAAGAACATAATCAATCGTACCTACTTTAGATTCTACTTCCTTGCAAAGTTCCGATATGCAATCTGAAAAAGATTTTGCATCACTAAGCATTGGAGTTATATCTTTAAACAGTATACCGGGTTTAGGATAATCCGGTATGTCCCTTATCTTTGATCTGAGATCGTTTTTGACGTCCATCGTTTTTACCCTTATGAATTTATAAATATCTCTGTTTATATTTATAAAAAGATTTCTTCGGTATTCACATGAAGATAACTAACGTTCCAAGGACCTTGGCCATAATACCTGATGGCAACAGGCGCTGGTCAAGATCCCACAAACTTTCGATACTCAGCGGTTACAGCCAGGGAGTCAGCAAATTCATAGAATTTAGCGAGTGGTGTGCAGGATACGGAATAAATTCAATATCTGTATGGGCATTATCTACCGAAAACTTCAAAAGAAACAGCAAGGAAGTAGATGCACTGTTCAGGATTTACAAGAGAGTGGCACTTGATAGGAACGTCATAGACAGATTGCACAGCAATAAAACAAGATTGAACATAGTAGGAAACAAGAAACTATTGCCAAAGGATTTGCGAGACTCGTTACACAGGGTAGAACTCGAGACAAAAAAATATTCGGATAAGGTAATTAACATGCTGATAGGATACGGAGGTAGGGACGATCTGATGAGTGCGGCAAGAAGCATAGCAAAAAAATTTCCAAAAGGCAATGTTACAGAGGAGGAGTTTGGCAACTTCTTAATATCAAGGTCAATACCTGAGATAGATTTTGTCATAAGGACTTCTGGAGAAAAGAGATTGTCTGGATTCATGCCATGGCAAGCAGGATACGCTGAACTTTACTTCTCAAAAAAATTGTGGCCTGATTTCACAAGGAACGATCTGCACACGGCCCTTGTCGATTATAGCAATAGGCAAAGAAGATTCGGGAGGTAGACGCATGCCTGATAAAAACAGGGATGTTACTGGGTTTGTAAAATACTTTTCAATTTCCGCTCCTGGGAGTCTGATGCAAGCAATCCTTCTGCTGATTCTCGGAATGGTAACTGGCATAATCTCAAGTTTTGCGATTCATGAAACAACGGGGAACATAAGTTCATTCATAGCATTGGGCGTAAGCACTGGAGCGATTATGATAACGCTTCCGGCAATACTAACCGTCATGCTTAACAAGATCGCAGATAGAAGAATACAACTCAAACACGCGTTCTTCAGTGTGCTTGTGATAACCAGCGTTTATGCAGTTTTCATGGCCATTAACTTTATCATGTTTTCTTTCCTACAGAGACACGCAGTTGCATACTTCGTACTGCTTTTAGGGAACGCAGGTATTCTTGGGTACTGGATGATAGTGAATAGAGTTGTGATGTTCAGCAAGAGGAAACCCTTCCTCACTGCACTTGCACAGCCTTTGCTTAATGTATTTTTCTTTTTCCCAGTAAGTAAGTACATGCTCGATCTCAACGTGCCAGTCGGTACAGTACTGATAAAATTGCTTGCGGGAATGTCGATATTCATGATCGTTGGATACATGATACTCTTTGTTATAGACAGGCCTTCAAAAAAAGCGTTCAAGCTCAGTGGGATAGATATCATATCCAGTATGGTTAGCCAATGGTTATACAATGCAGGAAAGGAAGTCGACATATTCATGAATTCATCTGAAGCAAAAGGCGTCGAAACAAAGATAATGGTGCTGAAAGGCAGGTCGGGATACAAAGCCGTATTCATAAAACCAGATATACATTACGGACCATTTGCCGGAGTTGGTGGAAGCGTAGCGACTGAACTCATAGGAAAGGAGATAGTAAAAAGATACTCGACGACGCCGTTCATACTTCATGGAGCAGTAGACATAGATGACAATCCCGTGAACAGGGATCAGATATACAAAATGTCTAGAGCGGTAATCTCGACCATAGACAACATGTCAGATTTCAAACAGGCAAAAGGTTACATAGGAAACGGAGAAGAGAAACCGTGCAAAGCAATAAACATAAGGATAGGTGACATAAACATTTTGACCCTGACGAAAGCTCCAACGGTTACTGAAGACATAAACAGAGAAGTGGGAGGTTCGCTTGAAAAAATCGTGGGAGGAGAAACCATACTAATAGATGCACACAATTCCAGATTCGAATCCGCAAGCAAAAGCGAACTCATGGGTATTTACAAAGGCAGCAAGTACATTAGGATGTACGAGAATGCAATAAGAATGTCAATAAGCAAAAAACAAAATACGAGGATAAGATTCGGAGCCGCGTTTACCAGAATATCGCAGGGTGCATGGAGCAAGGATCTTGGCAACGGTTACACTTCGGTAGGAGTCTTTGAGTTTAAAGGAAAAAGATTTTGCATGGTGTACTTTGATGCAAACAACATGCTGCCAACTTTCAGAAGCAATTTGATAGATTACATAAGAAAAAACTGTGGAATGTATGCAGAGATTTATACAACAGATACGCATTCTGTAAATTCTCTTGCATTGTCTGCAAGCAACGTAGTAGGCAGATACACGAATGTTAATGAGATAAAGCCTATAATAAAGGGGATGATAGACAAGGCAATTTCGGAAATGGAGTATGTGGATTACTCTTATCAAAAAATAATTGTTAAGGGATTCAGGACTTGGGGAACAGGAGCCGGAGATGCACTGGTGGAAATGACAAGAGATACGATAAGATCGGTGAAGAAAACAGTTCCCATAATAGTAGTGCTTGGATTCATAGTTGCTGCATGGGTTATGTACGCGGTGTAGGTTATGATCTTCCTAGTTATAGCATATCTTGTAGGAATCGTAGCGTTTCTGTACAGAATCTGGAATGTCAAAAATAGAAAGGATGGGGTTCTTTTAGCGGTTTCATTACTTCTTGCGCTGGTTCTTTTTACTTATGAGAAAGCAAACGTGCTGCTTATGCTGAGTTCTGTGGCCGTGTTCGGTGCGCTTGTTTACACGTACGGATCAAAATTGAATTACATAATCGCTTTGATATCGATAGGATACATATTCTATGGATACTACACAGGAATAGCAGAGTACTTTATTGCACAGGCGTTGCTGTTTGGATTTACATCCAGTGTTTACACTATAAAGAATAACAATGGAAATAGGAACAGAAAGATGATAGAATATAGGAGAAACACTGCGCAGACATTGCTCGGAGTTCTCGTAGTGTTCCTGTTAGTAATAGCTGGAAGGCAGGGCTTGATGGCTGTGTTGATACTCATCATACTTGGGATGTTCATGGCCTCTTATTCAATGATGAATAAGTACAACCCCATACCGAAAGCATTGCACATGATGGAAAGGGGAAAAGGCACTTTGGGATACGGAGGGGTGTGGCTCGCCCTGGGGGTGCTTACAGCAGGATCCTTCCTTAGTACAAATATGGTGATATCGATCGTGATAGCACTTTTCATATCTGATTCGTTGTCAACAGTTGTTGGATTGAATTACAGAAAGCATAGACTACCTTACAACAAAAACAAAACCATTGCAGGAACTATGACTTATTTCACATCTGCAGCGTTGCTATCATTTCCGTTTATAGGAATTGTTGCAATACCAGTGGCCATAATAGGCGCGCTGATGGAAAGCTTACCTATAAGAATAGATGACAACTTTAGCGTTGCTGTAGCTATAACCATTTTTGGAATAATAGCAAGAACTCTGTAACGAGAAGAGTATTACACTCTTCTTCCTCTTCTTCCGCCAGGTCTCTTCGTAGTATCAGTAGGTATTGGAGTTACATCCTCTATGCTCCCAATCTTGAATCCGCTTCTGGCAAGGGCCCTTACAACTGCCTGAGCACCAGGTCCAGGAGTCTTTGAGGAATGACCGCCAGGTGCACGTATCTTTATGTTAATATGAGTTATGCCCTTTTCTATGGCAAGTGTTGAAACCTTGTAAGCAGCTTGAGTAGCAGCGTATGGCGATCCTTCTTCATGATCAGCATCGACAACCATGCCTCCGCTCCCTATAGCAATGGTTTCAGCTCCGGATAAATCAGTAAGTGTTATCACAGTGTTGTTCTTTGATGAGAATATATGAGCTACGCCCCATCGAATACCTTTTTGTTTGTTCTTTTCCTGGGCTGCGAGTACGTCCTCTTCGTAAGAGTGTCCTCCCTTCTTTACTTCTTCAGCTTCCTGTTTCTTCTGGGTCTCTGTTCTTGACTTTGGTGCTTTTTTCTGTTTCGCCATATTTACTCGCCTTTTCCCCCGGGTGCCTGAGCAGGCTCAGCCTTCACGGCTGTCTGTTCGGCAGTGGATTGTTCTGCAACAGGTTTTATTTCAAGATTAATGGGTTTGTAATAACCTATATTGGATTCTTCATCTTTTCTTACAAGGTATCCTGGAGATTTTACCCTAGAGCCGTTTATTGCTATGAAACCATGAGCTATCAATTGCCTTGATTGTCTCAGACTCTTTGCCATTCCTCGTCTAAAGACAACGGTCTGCAATCTCCTTTCTAAAATAGATTCGGGTTTTAGTACCAGAAGGTCGTCAGTGATAGCGTCTTCTTTTACAATGTTGTATCTTGCCAATCTGTTTATTATGTCAGTACCTGTTTTCTGTGTTGATCTTCCAGAAAGAACCTCTCTTGCATTTCTTTTGACTCTTCTCAGTTCGCTTGTTGCCTTCCAAAGCTCTCTCAGATTTTTAAGACCATAAACTTCCTTCAACTTGTGCTCTTCTTCTATTCTCTGCTTGTTCCACATTGCCGAAGGTCTTTCGTACTTTTTCCTGTTCCTCTTTGGTGCTCCCATTTAATCACGCTGCTGGCTTCTTTTCAGAAGATGCTGCTGGAGCTTGTACGGATTTTTTGACTACTCCGATTGTCGCTCCGGTTCTTCCTGTGGATCTTGTCCTCTGTCCTCTTACTTTCTGTCCGTACTGCTTTCTGAATCCTCTCCACGTTTGTATTCGGATTTCGTTGTCGGTGTCCTGTCTGATCTTAACCGTAAGATCAGTTCCGACAAGATGTATATCAGAACCGGTTTCGCGGTCTTTTCTTCTGTTAAGCATAAAGTTTGGAACATTGAACTTGCCCGGTTCCTTAAGAACACTTTCCAATTTGGCAAGATCCTGATCGCTCAGTGATCCTATTTCAGTATCCTGCTTTATCCCGTGCTGTTTTGCATATGCAAGTGAAATAGCATTTGCCATGTTGTATCCTATTCCTTTTATCTGAGTAAGTGCTCTCAGTATATTATACCTACCATTGATGTCTCGCCCAGCTATTCTTATGATGCTAGATTCCTTCCTCTCCTTTGACTCTTTCTCTTTTGCCATGAAAGCACTAGTAAATGAATAGGTATATTATGTTCGGAAATGCCTATATATCTTTTGATTGCCCATTTCGAAAAATGAGATGGACTTCAGTGTTATTATGCACGCAACCCTTTTTAATTCCTTTCTTAGAAATATTTAACATGGTTTACAAGATCGTAATATTTGATATAGATGGGGTTCTTTTTGAAAAACCAGACATCCCGCACAAAGAGGATAGCGTAGCTGCAAGTTCATGGGACAGCTTGTTTCAGGAGTTAGATATTTATGACATACATGAAAGGTTAAAGCACATTTACATGAACAAGGGATTCAGGTCTTATATGGAATGGACCGACACGGCATGCTGTGTGCTTAAGGCAAAAGGTTTGAACAAGGAAACGTTTGATAAATTAATGTTTGGCAGGCCGTTGATGCATAATGCAAAAGACACTATAAGCAAAATAAAGAAACACGGAATGGTTACCGGTGCTGTTAGTGGGAGTTTTGCGGCTCTTGCGAACAGGGTAAAGGAAGAGTTAGGAATAGATCATACACTTGCACAGTGCGATTTAAAATTTGACAACAACGGGGAACTGAATGACTGGAAACTTTTTGCAACTGATTATAATGATAAGGTAAAGTTCGTCAGGTACATTGCACAGTTAAACCAGGCAACTCTGAAGGAATGCGTCTATGTTGGAGATGACGTAAATGACGTTGCAGTGTTTGAAAAAGTAGGACTCGCAATAGCATTTAACTCTTACAAAGAAAGAGTAGTGAACGCTGCAGATGTGATAATAAAAGAAAAGGACCTGTCAAAGGTCCTACCGCATCTAGGTTTGTGAAGAGTTTATCAGGACTTTCTCATTTCATTTGATTTACGAAAATCTCTTGCTAACTTCAGCCATCATTGCTTCGTAGCCCTTGTTATACTCCAACTCCTCAGGTATAAGAGTTGCTGGATGAACGAATCCCTGTTCCCGCATGTACTCCATCTTTTTCACAGCTTTGGTTCTGAAGTAATCCCAGTCGGGAGTATCAAAAGCGTCAGTGTGAGCCGTAAACTTGCCGTTCTTCATGCTGAAAAGTACGGCACTGACTATAGGTATGCAGAAATTGCTTGTTGCAGGTGTCATAACCTTGACAGGCATTAGTGGTGCATGATGACTACCACGCGTATCTCCGGCAACATAATGCACCGTTTTGAATACAGAACATGCTTCCTCGGTTGCAGGGAATCCTTTTTGCAATCTCATTATTGCTGCAGGATCGTCCTTGCCAACGTATGTCCCAGCCAGGTTGTGGAGTCTGTCTGTAGTAGAAGACAATATAGGTCCTTCGGTGTTTTTCACACCCTCTATGACATAGCGTCCAGGATACATGAGCGCTGCAGCTATTACAAAATTATCTTGAGGTATGTGAAGCTCAGCCTTCTTTCCAATCATCACATCCATCACAGTGAGAACAACCCCAGATGACAAAGAAGGATTTAGTATTAGCCCGGTATTTGCAGAAGGTTCGCAGAAGAGTCTATAAAAAGGATAGTTGAAAGCTCCTGGTTCGGTTTTGTCCATTGTGAATAGGGCGAATGCTTCATTTGGTCTCTCTTCAAACTCCATTTCAGCAACCCCGGGACCCATTCCTTTTACGTTGCCGGAAAACGAATCCTTAAGCAGATCCTGTCCCGCTCCGTACAGGCCTTGTTGCTTGGCTATATCGGCACCTTCCTTGAATGCGTTCCATGCAAGTCCGTGTATGTCTTTGTTTCCTACTCCCTTCGTATGGGACATTAATATGTGTATGTCGTCTCCAGTGTAACCGAGGTATGTGTCTATTACTCCGTTCTCTTTTCCTTTATCCTCTACGTATTCCCTCACTTTATCAAATACTTCCTTGCTTGGTCTTGTATGGCCTCCTATAGAACCTATGTCGGCTTTTATAGCGCTTATAGTTATCTTCACGTCACCACCATTCATATGTCGTATGATAAATTGAAATATCTTTATGAAACAGCAAAGATTCTTAATGTGAACAACAGATTATTTTGTAGGTGTTGGTCTTGTTAGAAAACGATGAGATTGGAATTAAAGGGTTCATAGTAGTCACAACGAATTATGTGCCTGGAAATAAGATAGTCAAAGTCATAGGGCCTACTTTTGGGATAATAGTCAGAAGCAGAGGCATAGGAGGAAACATCGTAGCAGGTTTGAGAGGTCTTGTAGGAGGGGAGATAAACGAATACACCGTGATGCTCACTGAAGCACGAGAACATGCCATACAAAGAATGATAGAAAATGCGAAAAAGGAAGGTGCCAATGCAATCTTAGACATGAGGTTTGATTCAGCCGATATAGGCCAGGTAATGACAGAGGTAGTAGCTTATGGTACGGGAGTGGTTATCGAGGAGGATCAATCAAAGGCAGATGCTGTCTCGCTAAGATGACCATACATTAGGCGTGTATGTTATGAAAGATAAGATCGTCATTTTGAATTGGAAAGCGTATCTTGGAATCGAGGAATCGCGTAAGCTTGCCAAGAAAATCGCTGTGATGACAATTCCCGATGGCATAAAGATGGTGTTGGCTCCATCAGATATCGCATTGTACGCAGTAAAAGAATCGATAACTGATTCAGAACTCTTGATTGCTGCACAAAATCTGGATGTTGAAGGCAAAGGTGCATATACAGGATGTACAAGTGCAGATCAGATAATTGAAGCTGGATGTAAGTACGTGTTGCTTGGACATTCTGAAGTGAGAAGGAGGATGGAAGGGCTTGCGGGGGGAAATGAAGCAGTAGGGGAGAAATTCGCAATTGCTCTTGCAAAAGGACTGGTGCCAATTGTTTGTATAGGAGAAACGCTTGAAGAGAAAGACAAGGGCCTCTCAAAAAACATAATGGAAAAACAACTCAGACCGATAATCAAACACATTAAAGACGATAAATCCAAATTTTACATAGGTTATGAACCAGTTTGGGCGATAAGCTCTTCAAAATCTTCTACATCTGCTGATGCAAATCACATACTGGAAATTTTTGCACAGATAAAAGAAATATTAGGAGAAAATTCAGAAAATGTTGCGATGGTGTATGGAGGTAGCATCAATGAAGAAAACATAGGCAATTACGCGTCGCTGCCTTTTATTGACGGTTTGCTTATAGGTAAAGCAGGTACAAGTACAGACAGAGTAAAAAGCATGTTATTAAAATTACAACAAATTTACCAGTGATGTTTGTTGTGACGCCAGGGCTGGGATTTGCATAATCATCGGTTGCCCGAAGCTTATTTTGAACCCAGACGGCCCGTGAGGACCATACGCTTGCAGGTTTTATTTCCAGGCGTACGCATTAGCCGGACTCTGCCACCCTGGCATTCGAATAGTAATGTAATCAGTAAATATTTAGATTCCTTGGGTTTCTTTCTTTTCAGGTCTTACTGCAGGAAAAGCTATCACCTCTTTTATTGAAGTGTTATTTGTAAGTATCATAGATATGCGATCTATAGATATGCCAAGCCCTGCAGTTGGAGGCATGCCGTATTCTATAGCATCGATGAAATCGTAATCGGTAGGCGGAGTTTCTGCATCACCTTTTGTCCGTTCCGAATTTTGTTCGCTAAACTTGTTTCTTTGTTCTATGGGGTCCGTAAGTTCCGAGTAGCTGTTTGCTTCCTCAAAGCCGGCAACATAGAATTCGAATCTTTCACTTAGCTTATTGTTTCCACGTTTGTCTTTTGTAAGAGGGCACATGTAAGATGGGAAATCCACTATGAATGTCGGTTGGAACAGTTCAGGTTTTATGTACTTGTCAAACAGCGCATCTGCAACGTGAAGCCTGTTTTTTATTGGAGTTGCCAATTTTTCCTCATCGGCGATCTTTTTCGCTTGATCTTCAGTGAACTCGGAAACATCTATGCCGGTTTTCTTCTTAAGTTCATCAACCCAGTAAATCTTTTTGAATTTTGAAGAAAAATCAAGTTTCTTATCCTGATACACGACTTCTTTTGAACCGGTAACGTGATGTGCCATTCCACTGAACATCTCTTCGATGAGTGACATGTAGTCTTCGTAATCCTTGTAAGCCTCGTAAAGTTCTATCTGAGTAAATTCTGGATTGTGAGTTGAATCTATGTCTTCATTCCTGAAATCCTTAGAAACCTCATAGACCTTCTCAAAACCGCCTATTATCAGCCTTTTTAGGAATAATTCATCAGATATTCTTAGGAATGCGTCTGTTCCTAGTGCATGATAATGCGTTACGAACGGTTTTGCAAAAGCGCCGCCATAAACGTGTTGCAACACAGGCGTTTCAAATTCTGTGTAACCGCGTTCATCGAGAAAATCCCTCATGTACTTCAGTATAGATGCTCTTGCAGTGAAGAAAGACCGTACATTGGGATTCATTATCAAATCGAGATGTCTTTTGCGGTATCTCAACTCCGTGTCCTTAAGACCATGAAATTTTTCAGGAAGAGTGCTGAGAGATTTTGAAAGCATTACGATTGATTTGGCATCTATGCTGATCTCCCCTCTTTTTGTTTTTGTTACGGTGCCTTTTGCACCAAGTATGTCACCTATGTCTGCAAGCTCGAGTATCTTTATAGAAAGTTCGTCAAGCTGATCCTTTCTTGCTAAAAGCTGGATTTTTCCACTTCCATCAAGAAGATCGGCAAAATAGATGCCTCCCATCACTCTGAGTCTTATTGCGCGCCCTGCAACGCTGACTTCCTTGCCCTCAAATTTCGAATAATCATGCGTTATACTGGCTGCATCATTGGTTCTTAGGAAAGTGTATGGATAAGGATCTATACCTAATTCCTTTAGTTTTTTTAGTTTGTCTAACCTCGATTCTTCAGGCATTTTAGCACTCCTAACTGCAGTAAGCAGTAATTTATTATGCTGTTATTTATATTTATCTTTAGATGTCATTTTGATCTTATGAAGAGATGTATATGCGGAAGCTGTATAGTCATAAATGAAGGAAAGGTCTTGTTGCTAAAACACAAAAAACTTGGCAAGTGGATGTATCCAGGGGGACATATGGAACCAGAGGAACTCCCTATAGAGTGTGCTGAAAGAGAAACTCTAGAGGAGACAGGATTAAAGGTAAAAATAATTAGCCCTAATGGAAATGAGGAGTACATAAAAGACGGCAATGCAGTGGAGATGCCAGTTCCAATGGCCATAGCTTATGAAACGGTAGAGTACAAGGAAGGCACCCACATGCACTTTGACATGGTGTATTTATCGGTGCCTGCTGGAGAAAAAAGAATAATAGCGAATGATGAATCGGAAGGAATTAGATGGTTTGATAGAAAGGAGATAGATGAAATAGATACGTTTTCAAATGTTAGGAGTCTTCTGTTGCGAGCGATGAATATCTATCATGATTTTAGCAAGCATTAATAATTTTTCTTGAGATTTACATTTGTTGATTTTATGGAATTGGATGCAGGAAAGGAAGCGCCTAAGATAGTCAATGCATTTATAGAAATACCAAAAGGTACAAACGTAAAGTATGAATATGATGAAGATTCTGAAATGATAAAAGTTGACAGGGTATTGCACACATCGATGGTTTACCCTTATAATTATGGATTTGTACCGGGAACACTTGGCGAGGATGGCGATCCTATAGACATAATGGTCGTAAGTTCAGGAGTATTTCTTCCTGGAACCTTTTTAAAGGTGAAACCCATAGGCGTGCTTCTCATGAAGGATGAGGAAGGAATAGACACCAAGACAATAGCTGTACCTACCGCAAAAATAGATCCGGATTTCGGAAAGATAGATGACATAAAGGATCTTAACGAACACATAAAGAGCATGATAGCGCACTTTTTCTCTTACTACAAAAGTATTGAGCCTGGGAAGTGGGCAGAGGTAGGAGGCTGGGAAGGATCCCAGAAGGCTTTTGAACACGTAAAAGAAGGCATCGAAAGGAAAAAGTGATCACACTTCCTTGACCGAAAAAGTCCCACTTGGAAGATGCTGCATTATGTAATCTATGTTTTCATAGCCAAGCTTGTTGCTTATGAACTTTGAAGCATCTGACTTCTTGCTTTTTCCGACCATTATGGAGACGTAGTGTTTTACTACGAGTTTTTGGCAAGTTAGTTCTGGAGTTATCCTTATCTTTTCGTTTTCTACAAATGCGCAAAGCTTAAGTGGAACTCCTTTATACCATTCCCTTTCACCTTTTAGTAAGAAACTCCCCGTAGACAATGATCCGCTGTTTCTGGATTTGGTTACCTGTTCTCTAGTTAAAGAGTACACATCAACAGAAGGTTGCAGATTCTCCCAAGCGCTGGAGAATGAGCCTGCGAACTGTGCAACTTCCTCCCTGGTTTCCTTTGGAGATGAAACGCCATTCTTCAGAATCATTACCGAAGCCCCGAATATATCAGCATGGAAAAAAAGATCCGTATCTTCAAAATATTTGGAATTTATTTCATCGTTCTGAACAGCGCTGCGGCCGCCTATTACAAGCAAACCGTCACTTGTGAAGAACCAGTTAAAACGCTCGTACCATTCTCTTTTTTCCATGCGTTTTAGCTTCTTGGATCGCAGTGGTTTGGACTCTATGTTTTCCAACTGTTTTTTAAGCTCGACGACCATTGCCGCTGCTCCTTCGGATTTGTGTTTAAGTTTCTTAGACTTGGAGAAATAGTCGTTAGCATTGTCCTGTGCGGATTTCGTGAAGTCTATGACGATCTTCATGGGCTCAGGTTGTTGCAAATTGGATTATCTCGGTTATGATGAAACCGAGCAATCCCAGTATAACCGTTCCTAGAAGCACTATCTTAAGGGTTCTCTTGAATGTTGCGAGATCGGGTTTGTAGCTTACACTAAGCACGTGTTTTGAATCGGAATAGAATGATTTCAAAATCCTTTTGACATTTAACACCAGTATCAACCGTTTTTCAGATACATTTATTATCATGAAACAATATATAAATCGATTACTTGACAGCATGATGCGTAATGAGTGGACGTAATTGGAAAAGATTGCTTATAATATCAAACAGGCTTCCGGTGAGCATTGAGTCAAAGGTAAACAACTACGAATTCAAGCAAAACGTAGGAGGCCTAGCTACTGCTCTTGGATCGTTTTATAGAAAGTATAACTCTCTTTGGGTCGGATGGCCGGGAAGTGTTGATAAAAAAGACAAGAAAACACTTACAGGAATGTTTGGAGGGCTTAACTGCAAGCCGATATTCATAGAGGATGAACTTGCAGAAGGCTATTACAACGGATTTGCCAATAGGACCTTATGGCCGTTGCTGCATTCGTTGCCCATGTATACTAGCTACTCGCTTAAGGATTTCAATGCGTACAAAAAAGTTAACATGAAATTCTGCAATGACATAATACATGAAATTAATGATGAGGACATAGTTTGGATACACGATTATCACCTAATGCTTCTTCCAAGATATATTAGAGAAAAAAAACCCAACGTGAGAATAGGTTTCTTTTTGCACACTCCTTTCCCAGATCATGAAGTGTTCAGACTCTTGCCGTGGCACAAGGAACTCATAAACGGCATTTTAGGTGCAGATCTCATAGGTTTTCACAATTATGATTATGTGAATGCATTTCTCAGGGCGGTGAGGTTTTCTACAGGAGTGATAAACGAGATTGATTCAATAAGATTTGATGGAAGGGAAATAAGAACCAGGGCTTTTCCAATAGGCATAGAGACGAAGGATTTTGGAGAGGATAGGCATGGAGTTACGGAACAGATGAATGAGATAAGAAGAAGATACAAAGGAATGAAAATGGTTTTCTCCATATCACGATTGGATTATACTAAAGGCATACAAAACCAATTGGAATCCATAGATAAACTGATAGAAAAACACAAGGAACTCTCTGGAAAGATTGTTTATGTATTGACAGTCGTACCGTCAAGAGAGGACATAGAGTTCTACAAAACCCTAAAACGCAGGATAGAATCTCTTGTAAGCGCAATAAATGAGAAGCATGGTACGGAAAAATGGAAACCGATAGAGTATACGTACGGAAAACTGAGATTCAGCAAACTACTCGCCTTTTACAGAAGTGCGCATGTGCTGTTGGCGCTTCCGATAAGAGATGGAATGAACCTGATAGCTAAGGAATATTTGGCTTCTAGAAAAGATAATACCGGAACCGTGGTCATAAGTGATACAGCGGGCGCTGCGAAGGAGTTTGCAGAAGCGTTCATAGTTAGTTCAAATGATCTGAAGAGCATTGTGGAAGCACTGTACTCCGCACTTAGAATGAGAAAGGAGGAGCAGATAAAAGGGAATCTCGAGATAAAAAGCAGGCTGAAGAGAAATGATGTAAGGTACTGGGCAGAAACATTCATGAAAGATCTTACAAAAACACAGAGAAAGAGCAGAACCATAGAGATGAAAGGTTACGAGATAGGAAGAATGGTCAAGAGATATAACAATGCAAAGAAGAGACTCGTATTATTGGATTTCGACGGTACACTGGTCAAGATAGATTATGAACATGAGGACGTAAAACCATCTGCAAAAGTGATTAAGATACTCAGAAATCTAGTCGAGGATAACAGAAATAGTGTTGTGCTGATAAGTGGAAGAAGCGCACAGTTTCTAGAAAAAACGTTCGGAAACATGAACATGATGTTAGTTGCAGAGCATGGATCGGTGTACAGAAGCACAAGTGGCAAATGGATACAAATGGTTAAAACAAGACAGAGATGGAGGGACATAGTGACCGATATGCTAGAGCATTATACACTAAGACTTAAGGGGTCTTTTATAGAGCAAAAGGGAAACACGGTTGCATGGAATTATGGCGAGGCTGATCAAAAAAACGCCACAGATATAGCAAATGAAGTTACGGGAATACTTACGGATTTTCTTGCAAATTCCGAACTAGGCGTCCTTAAAGGAAAAAGAGTCATAGAAGTTAGAAACAACAACGCCAGCAAGAACGCATTTTACCTAAGCAAACTTGAGGGTAATGGATACGATTTCATAGCGGCTTTCGGAGATGATATAACTGACGAGGATATGTTGGATTCTGTAGGAAAAGAAAACTATTCGATACACGTAGGGCCAGAACCTACAAAGGCAAGATATAGTGTGACTTCTTACAAGCAGGTACTTTCACTGCTTAAAAGATTGACAGAAGGGAATTAGTCGAATATTTTGTCAAGATCCACATTTGTATTTTCATCTATTTTCTTTTTTATCCCTTCTTCGGTGTACTCTGCAAACTCCACGCCGCCAAGAACGACCATAACCTTTATTGCACTCTTCTGCATACTTGGTTCTATTCTGGCACCCCATTTCATCATCGCATCGTTGCTTATCCTGCTTGCCACTTCCTGAAAAATCTTCTCTGCTTCCCTAAGGGTTAAATCCTCTCCGCCTATAATGTTTACAAGAGCTTTCTTAGCTGTAGCGAGATTGACATCTAGCAACGGGCTTCTGAGTGTGTTCTCTATAGCTATTGATGCCCTGTCTTCACTCTGTGTGGCGTTTGCCTCACCTATACCTATTACAGCGTATCCTGAGTCTTTCAGCACACTCCTGAGGTCCGCAAAATCGAGGTTTACCATGCCTGGTTTCGTGACCATCTCTATTATTCCCTTTGTAGCATTAGCAAGCACCTCATCGCTTATCCTGAAGGCCATGTTCAATGGAAGATCAGGAGCAACGGCAAGCAACTTGTCATTAGGAATTATTATCGTAGTATCTGTTGATCTTTTTAATCTTGAAAGCCCTTCGAGAGCATTCCTCATTCGTATTTTGCCCTCGCTTGAGAATGGAAGTGTTACTATCGCAATGGTTAGTGCCCCTAGTTCCTTGGCTTCGTGAGCTATTACAGGCGCAGAGCCTGTTCCGGTACCGCCGCCAAGTCCGCATGTTACGAAAACCAACTGAGCATCTGTTAGGAGATGCTTTATGTCATCCTTGTTTTCTATTGCAGATTCTTCGCCGACTTTTGGATCGCTCCCTGCCCCGAGCCCGCGTGTCGTCTTTTTTCCTATAAGCACTTTTCTGTGTGATCTTGTCCTTGCAAGATGTGAGGCATCAGTGTTTGCAGCTATAAGTGTTGTTCCCTCTATGTTGAGTTCGGATACTCTGGACATAGTGTTAGAGCCGCTTCCGCCTGCGCCAACAACATATATTTTTGGCTTGGCTGATTCTATAAATTTAAGCAATTCTTCATCATCCTTCGAGAAGATATTTTCAGCCATGGTTGTCGCCCTGATTCTCTATACATGTAAAAACATAAAAAGATTTGCGAGGAGGGCACGCATTATATGTCAAATATCATGTTGAAGAAAAGGAATAATAATTGCTTTGAACAATTCAATTATGATGTCATGGACATCTATGAAAGAATTGAATTGATAATGTCAGAACCTACAGAGGAAGTTATAACAAGGGAAGATCTTAGAAAACTTCTCGAAACAAAAAGCAGGCCGAGACACTACATTGGTTTTGAAATAAGTGGTATGCCCCATATAGGACACATACTTGTTGCCGGAAAGAAAATAAATGACCTTGAGAAGGCAGGAGTGGAAACGCAGGTTCTTCTTGCCGATTGGCATACTGTAGCCAACAACAAACTGGGAGGAGATTGGGAGCGGATAAGAACTGCTTCAGAATTCTACAAAAGGCTGTTCAATACAGTTTGTCCTAATACAAAAGTAGTGTTAGGATCTGATCTTTATAGTGGCAATGATGATTATTGGAAGCTAGTCATACAGATGGCTAGGAAGACCACAATGGCAAGAGCTACAAGAACGTTGATAATAGAAGGCAGGAGCGAGAAAGATACATTGCACGTTTCGCAATACATATATCCAATACTTCAAGCTGCAGATATACACGCCCTTGATGTAGATATACCACACGCTGGTGTTGATCAGCGCAGGGTACACATGTTGGCCAAGGAGCTGTTCAAAGATCTAAGATTGAGGGAGATTGTTCCTTTGCACCACCATCTTCTTGCATCTCTTGCAGAGCCACCGAAGGTTGAACTAACTGCTGAAAAAGAGGAGATAGTAGCTGCGATGAAGATGAGCAAGTCAAAACCAGGATCGGCAATATCAATACTTTCGACAACAGAGGAGATTAAAAAAATACTTGACGGAGCCTGGTCTCCAGTAAAAGTTGTTGATGAAAATCCGGTTCTTGAACTGTGTCGATACGTAATTTTACCCTCATTGGGAAAGTTAGTAGTTAGAAGAAATGAAAAATATGGCGGAGATATTGAATTCGATTCGTTTAAAGAATTGGAGGCGTATTACAAGGAAGGCAAGCTTCATCCTGCAGATCTGAAAAGCGCAGTTGCGGAAAACCTAGACGTGTTGATAAAACCAATAAGAGACAAATTCATAAACGAGAAGGAGGAGCTGCTACGATTGTTTTATTGAATTGGCGCCGGGACTGGGAATTTCATGAAACACGCATCATGATTTCATTTTGAACCCAGATGGCCAAAAGGCCACCAGATCTCGAGTTTCGCCAATAAATTCTGGCGCGATGCCTGGTTCTGCCATCCCGGCTTGCATAAACTTATTAAATATAAAGATATAATCCTTTTTGATTGTCTTTAAATGGTGTTTTTTATAAACAAAGAGATAGGTGTAAGACTACTTTCAGTAGCGATTTTCATAGTGCTTACCTCGATTGGGCTGGTGTTTTCATCGTGGTTCATATACTCAGCAGGTAGCACGTACATGTTCCTTCTTGCTTTGTGTTTTATGGCGCTTACGCTGGTTTCAGGATTCTTCAACATATTCACTTCTTACTCATACTACAGATCTTATTTTTACACGGATTACATAAACAAAATAAGTTCAAGATTAAAACCTCTTTTGAAATTTCCAACAGTAGCGATCGCAGTGCCTGTGTACAACGAAGATCCAAAGTTTGTAAAGAAAAACATGTTAAGGCTAAAGGATCTAGAGTATCCTAAGGACAAAATAGTGTATTACCTTCTTGATGATTCTACAGACAAGTCAATAAGAAGCGAGTTGGAAAAATTCAGTGCATTGAACGGGATAAGATACATACATAGGAACAACAGGAAAGGATTCAAGGCTGGAGCACTCAACAACATGCTGAAAAATTCAAAAGAAGAGTTCATTGCGATATTTGATTATGACGAGTATATAACAAACACGAAATTCCTTATGGATCTCCTCCCATACTTCCGGGATAAAAAACTATCATATCTACAAACGGAAAAAAGATATTTCAAGAACAGTTTCTTCTCAGATACAATAGATCTTTTCGATGCGTTCTTCTTCAAATTTATACAACCAGCAAGGGCACTTAACAATACGGCGATATTTGCAGGATCATGCGGCATACTTAGGAAATCGTATTTGCAAAAGATAGGGGGTTTTCCAGAGTACATAATAGAAGATACGTTTTTCAGTTTCGAATCGGATATACATGGATACAAAAGTTTGTTCATCCCAAAAGTTTATGCTCACGGTAAACCAATAAACAGATTTACAGAACTTGTCAAACAACAGTGGAGATACAACTATGGAGATACACAGTTCGTAGGATATTTCTTCAAAAGATCGAAAAACAACAGAAAGAATCTTTCCCCATTATCCAGAATAGATTATATGACTCACGGATTTGGACTCAATTACATCTCGATCGTTCTTCTACTGTTCACTATGCTGTCGATTTTGATAGTGTTTGGACAACTCAGTGGCCAGGTATTCTCCGTAAAGAACATTTTGAACAGCAGCAACATAGGATTTGATCTCGAGATATTAGGTATCTCTGCATTTGCATTGTCAATAGTTGCGCCAGCAATATTGACAAAGATGTACTTTAAATCTCTTAGAAAGGGATTGATGATATTCCTACTGAATTTTTCATTAGCATTCATAAGGACAAAAGCCGCTGTTGCAGCTGTGCTTAACATGAAGGGAAAAACTATGTGGAGTGGTAGAAAGATGAACATTAATGACAGACAGTTCACATACTCGTTAAAGAATTCGATGATGGAAGTGAGTTTTTCCATAGTGTTATTTGCATTCAGTGCAATTGCAATGGGAATAGACAATATGTATGGTGCGATGTGGCTCCTGTGGTATGGGATACTCTACATATCAACGTTCTTCCTTTTCTATAAGTACGGATGAATGAAATGATATATATCAAAAATTATAACACGGAATCAGGCACTGTACTCGCTATGTGTGATCAGGAATTAATAGGCAATGTTTACAGTGAAGGAAAACTCGAATTGGATTTGAAAAGCTATTCTGAATTTTATGTTGGAGAACTTATCAATGAGGAAGAAGTAGAGACGTATATAGAAGGAGAATTGTACTCCGCCAATATAGTGGGTAAGAGGTCTGTAGGTATTGTGGTAAGCAAAGGTATAGTTTCGAGAGATGATGTCAAGGAAGTTGGAGGGGTTCCTTTCGTACACATCTATACTATGGTCTAGCCATTCTGTTTCTTCAGTTTTATTATTGCTTCTGCTATGTCGCCATTAGACTCTTCTAGGGCACTTCTTATTTTTGCGTCGTCAGCTATGCCGGTTTGGGATCTGACCATTTCTACATCATCTTCACTTATCTCTACTTTTGATTTTTCAACCTCAGTGACACTACCGGATATCTGGAATGTTTTTGTTCCCTGAACTTCGACAAGGGTTACATTAGGATTTTCTATGACGAGATTCCTTTCCTTTCCTTCTATAATCACTCTTTCAGCATCTATCTCGGTGCTTTTCATGCCCATGCTGTCCATCATTCTCTTTAACGCTCTCGGATCTAAATTTGGCATCATGTAATCGATTGTATACAGTGAATCTAAACATATTTATTACTAAATGCGCAGTTCTGTTTGGGAAAGGTGTGAACGGTTTTGCAAAGCAGAAGATACAAGGAGGTAAATTGGTATATGTAAGGATTAGATATGATAGCACAATAGAATCAGTTGAGATACTGGGAGATTTTTTCATGCATCCAGAGGAAGCATTGCTTAGAATAGAAAACGCATTGGTTGGAGCAGAGGTAAAAAACAGAGGAGATATGCTTGAACGAGTAGAAAAAGTTGTATTATCCGAAAAGATAGAAATGATAGGCATCTCGCCTTCAGCTATAGTAGATACAATAATGATTGCGGTGGCACAATGAAATGGCGTGTGATAATGTTAGAGAAACACAGCGCATATGAAAACATGAGCATAGATGAAGCGATAAGCAATAGAGTAGCGGAAGGCACTTCAAAACCCACCATAAGATTCTACGGATGGAGTCCTAGTGCTGTTTCTATAGGTTGTTTTCAGAGTATGGATGAGGAAGTAAACATTGAACGCTGTAAAGAATTGGGAATTGATTATGTGAGAAGACTTACTGGAGGAGGAGCCGTGTATCATGATACCGAAGGTGAACTTACATACAGCATTATAGCTCCAGAGTCGCTATTTCCCAAGGGTATTCATGAAAGCTATAGAGAAATTTGTGGATACGTAATAAAAGGTTTGAGTGGTGTGGGAATAAACGCGTCTTTTGCACCGATAAATGACATAGTTGTTGATGGCAAAAAAATATCCGGCAATGCGCAAACCAGGAGAGGAGGAGTACTACTACAACACGGAACAATACTTTACAAATTAGATGTAAAAAAGATGTTCGAAGTGTTGAAGGTAAGCAAGGAGAAGATATCAGATAAGGTGATAAAAAACGTTGAAGACAGGGTAACTTGTGTATCGAATTTTTCAGATGTGAGTATGAATGATTTGTGCGAATCTATGCTGAGAGGATTCGTAGATGGGAAAGATTATGAATTTGAGAACCTTAACGCAGAGGAATTGAATAAAGTGAATGAACTCGGTGACACATATAAATCAACCGAGTGGAACTTTAGAAGGTAGCCTTGTTTTTGATTATGGATCCTATAAAGAATTCTCCAGCCCTGTAAGAACTCCTTACTAATGGTCCGGCTGCCACATACTTAAATTCTATGCTTTGCCCATATTTTTGCAATCTTGAAAATTTTTCAGGGGTTACATACTCGAGTACTTCTATGTGGCTTTTGCTGGGGCGTAGGTACTGCCCAATTGCAAGAAAATCCACATTTGCATTTCTTAGATCTCTCATCGATTCCATAACTTCTTCTTCTGTTTCGCCTATTCCGAGCATCATCGCAGATTTTGTGCGTATATTTTTATCAAGAATCTTGGATTTTGACAGTACCTCGAGAGATTTAGAATAAGACGCACGTTTATCACGTATTATTGCAGATAGTCTTTTAACAGTTTCAACGTTGTGTCCCAGTACGTCAGGTTTGGAGTCTAGGATCTTTTGCAGATATTCTGATTTTCCACTAAAATCAGGTATCAATACCTCAACCAAGGTGTTCTTATTGATTGATTTTATTGCCTTTACACATTCGGCAAAGTGGCTTGATCCTTCATCATCGAGATCATCCCTGCACACAGAAGTTATAACTACGTAACTGAGTCCCCATTCTTTAACTATTTTTGCAAGTTTCTCAGGTTCATCTTTATCCACAATTGAACCTCTGGCATTTTTGTGAACAGCACAGAACCTACAGCCCCTGGTGCATAGATCTCCAAGTATCATAAATGTTGCAGTACCTCCACTCCAGCACTCAGACGCATTAGGACAGTGGGCTTCTGAACAAACAGTGTGAAGGCCTGATGAATTTATCTGTTCTTTTATTGAGTTGTATTTAGCGGTAGAAGCCGGTTTTATTGATAGCCAGTCTGGAAGTCCCATGATTTAATTTTGGACTATTGTTTTTTATCACTTTGGAAACATTCTTTTAATCGGAATTCAAGGATAAGTTCCAAAGCCCAATGCTTGCCATCCGTTTTCTATACCTGATAATAGGGATCCGGTAGTAGAGGAACCCATGCCGTAGATAGGAGTATAGCCCACGTTTTGAGAGTAGATGCAGGAATTTGAATACGCGTTATCATGACAGTTTCCGTTAAGAGGCCACCACGCAACAAGATTTTGGAGATTTACAGGCATGCCTCCAACGCCTTTGGAATAGAGTTCATTTATCGAGTTGTAATCAAGAGAGGCGTTGTAGATTTGAACATCAGCAATTGAAGCGTTTGTATAGGTGCCCTGAGAAGGAAATGCACCTAAAGCAAAGCCATTTCCATATTGTGATTGTGTACTACTAGAAGCTGGGCACGTTCCACAATTGTACTGAACTCCATTAACATAAACGGAAACTGTTCCTGTTCCTTGATTGTATGTGCCTGCTACGAAGTACCATCTGCCTGGTTTTGGAACAGGGCTAGCAGCTGAGTACTCCGTACCCCCACTGTCGATAGCAAAAGAAAAGAAATCGGATGTAGATCCCTGTAAGAATAATAGAGGGAACGTATCGGTTGTGCTGCCGGGAGCAACAATGGCATAATTCTTACTGCTAGGCACATATGGAAGGTAAATCCAAGCAGTTTCGGTTAGAGAACCAGATATATCATATTGAGGTATCTCTGATATCATAATTTTACTATTCACTCCGTTAAACTTTGCAGCTTGTAGGAATTGGTTGCTTATGGTGATTGGATAGGTACCCATGTATAGGTTTGGCGATGCGCCATTGAAACAGTTTGTGACCCCAGTACATGATAAAATCCCAGGTATAGGATACACATTGTTTGCTATGCCTGAAGGATATAAACTATCTTCAGCAGAACCGTTATAATAGGAGAATGAAGCGTTGTGAGATACTCCGGGATTTACGTTATTGCTGTTATCATTAGTGGTACCGGATAGCGGCCACCAGCCTTCTAGGTTTTGAGTATTGATAGGGCCGCCAGACACGCCTGCCTGATAGAGAGTGGACATCTGAGATGTTGAGAGTACTGAGTCATAAACTTGGACATTTGCAATAGATCCATTGAAAGACGGGTAAACAGATTCGAGATCGTTACCTATCGCGTACGTAGTAGAGGTTATTGTGGGAGTTGATGTGAGGGTCAATTGGGTATTGGTATTGTTGTAATAGAAAGTTATGGTATTTCCACTGAGCGTATAGCCAACAAAACTCCAAGAGTTGGTAGGTATGTACATACCTGAAGCCTTGTTATTTCCGCATTGATCATACAGTAGTTGATTTCCGGACAATGCCAATGTTTCACCATTTGAACATCCATTTCCGAAGAAAAATATTCCACGCGTACTTCCTTCGGCTTGTGGATTTATCCATGCTGAAACGGTGATGGGATCTCCTGAGAATGAAGGAGCAGTTCCGGAAATGTAAGAATATCCACCATTGAAACTCCCAACACTAGTAGATGAAGAGCCTTGCGGCACGCCAGTATATGCTATGTTTGAAACCGTGCCATTATTGTTGTAACCCGAATAATCATTTGCATTTCCATCAAGCGGCCACCAGCCAACCAAACCAGAATTACTTGTAGGTAGACCAGTAATGCCTTCAGAATAAATTTTGTCCACTTGTTGTCTTGACAGTGAAGTGTTGTATATTTGTATATTTGATAGATAACCTGAAAAGTAGCTTGCAGGAGTAGGGCTCCTTGCACCAAAAATCAGAGGATCGCTAGTAGGCGTAAATCTTGCTCCTGATTTGGTTTTCTTAAGTACGCCATCTACATATAGAGATTCAAGAGTGCCTGAGGAGTTATAAGTGCCGACAACAAAATGCCATGATGAATCACCCCAGTTATAACAAAGTTCACCGGGACCTGCGTTGAATATTACCCCCTGACCATTACCGCAGTTTGTATTAGGAGTGAGAAAATACCAATCTATTGCAGTAGTAGCTCTCCCTTTATCCACTATGCTAGTCCATGAAGATATAGAGGTTGGTTCTTTGACCCAAAAGCTAACTGAAAAGCTGTTGCTTGTTAATGGAAGAAAATTTCCTGTATTAATATAGCTACTTGCGCCGTTGAAATATGCTACCTGTCTGTTTGCACCTGTAAAAGTCAATGACCCATAAGGAGATCCTGAAAACAAGTTGTCTTCTGCTCTGTTAGTGTATGAAGGTGCAAGAGGCGATGGAATGAAGTATTGGTTTGTTATAGCCTTTCTTAGATTTTCTATGTTGAGTGTTACAAGACCAGGGCCGTAAAGAGCTACGTTTGTCCCAGTAGGAAGATCGTTAATTATGTTAGACGTGCTATTGTAAACAAGATATGGTACTGTTGGAGTCCCACTAACCTGATACGTGATAAGTCCTTCATAATTATTGTAACAACTTCCCAAAGTTGCGGAATCAGGAATTGCTATTATGAAATTTGTATTTGGAACTCCGGAACAGGATGTTGATCCGTTAGGCAGATTCCAAATTGTTCCATAAACAAAGTATCCAAAACTTCCAGAGTTGGCATAAGCATTGCCAACCACCTGTGAGAGATTGTTTATATTTGTGAATTGAATTTTGCGAAGTATGCTTTGCTGAGCATATAACAGATCTTCAGTGCCGTTAAGATCTATTGTTGCGTTTACAGGAAATCCGTATTGGTACATGTTCTTTCCGGTATTTATTTTGACATTTTCGCTGTAGATTATAGAGAGCGTGTAAGGATTTGTTTGTGTAACCACGGGTTTTGTTTCATTTATTGATATGATACTTATAGTGTTGTTGAATTCGCTTGTTATAGAAGCGTTGTAAGATTTGAAAGTGAGAGCACCCATATCGTATAATAGCATGTTTGCTGCTTTTGATCCTGGAGAAACATCAGGAAGCGTCCCATTAATCATTAGATCTGACATGTACGCACTAAGGTTGGTTATGAAATTTCCATGTCTTAATGTTGGAGTGTATTCGTATTGTGTCAGCGTGGAAAGTGCAGCTGATGCGCTCTGGTTTCCAAAAGTTGATGCGGATAATTGGAGACTAGTTTTCAATCCGCTCGAACTGGTTGATGTTACACGTGATTGAGCCAGAGAATTTGAATTTATATTCAGGATCACGAAGAAAAAAAGTTCGGAAAGCATTAAGGAGAATATCAGAAGCATTGCAAGGCTCATCATCTGTAATTTCATTTTTCCATTTACTTCCATGAATAAACACCTACGTTGTACAGACTTGTGATGGGCTTGTATGATACTGAACTATAATCGAATCCGTTGTCCAAGTATCCGGAGTAGTCATTCGCATTGCCATTGAGCGGCCACCATCCAACAAGATGGCCATTTTGAATAGGATTGCCCTCTATGCCTTCCTTGTACAGTGAACTGATTTGCTGATAAGACAGGGATTCATTGTATATTTGTATATTTGCTATGCTTTCGTTAGATCCAGAAGGTACGGTAGGTGCGACAAGAAGCCAGGATATTGAAGAGTATGTTACACCAGATTGTGACGCAGTGTTTTCTTTTACGCCATCTATGTATGTGGTTATGGTGCTTCCATCAAAAGTTGCAACTGCATAATGCCATTTGCCTAATGAAGGAGATGAGAATGTGTCATATACTTCGACTCCATTTCCCACAGTTATACCACCGCTATGATCATTTACACAAGGGAGCAATAAATTGTAACCTTGGGTGAATGCTTGGTTATTAACACCTATTCCAGTGTAGCACATGGAGTAAGAAGATTCGTAGAACCACAGACCTATGCTGAACTTGCTAGGTTCTAGGACTGGATTTGCAGGTATTGATATGTAGCGATTTTGAGCCAATAAACTGTCAGAAGTTCTATTGTTGAGAGAAGCCACATAAGAAGTTGAGGGAAGAACGATACTTGATTTGGATATTTCATATGAATTAGAAAGACCCGTTGGAGAGTACAGTGCCGGAGCGTAACTTACATTGACAGGATAGTATGTGCTGTTTCCTGCATAATCGTTTGAATCGCCAGTTAGAGGATACCATGCTACAGAACCCGAGTTTTGCAATGGCGCACCTTGTATCCCACCATCGTAAAGCTGGGTGATCTGATAGTGCGAAAGATTAGTGTTGTAAATCTGGAAATTCGCCATCTGTCCTTTGAAATATGAACCAGAGCCGCAATTTGTGACATCTCCAACCCCAAGATCGTAATACATTGAGGAGTTTCCGCCAGGTATGGATCTTGCCCCGTCACTGCCTCCGCCAAAATTCCCGTTTATGTATCCACTGTAATTAAGTACATTGTTCGAATAACTACCTACCAAAGCGATATCACTCCATTGGTTGAGGGGAATCTTACCGATGTTTACGCACTTCAGGTTCCATACGCTTACATTCACGCTTCCATTTACAAGATCGATCCAACTATCGTGCCAAGTTGTATTTGGAGTTTGTTGCCCAAGTTCATCGAGTATTACGCCATTTTGCGATGTAGGATAAACCCAAACATTCATAGTAAAACTCTGGGATTGACTGTTCATCCATTTGAATCCCGATCCTTGAGATAGAAAACTGTTGGAACCATCGAAAGTAGCAACATGCATTGCAGGTGCCAATGTGTTGTTTATGTACACACTGTAATTTCTCATGCTTTTTATAGAATCGATAAGAGCAGTTGCACAACCACCCAAATTGTTAACATAAAGTGACGAAGCGGCTGTGAGCACGGGGTATTCTGGATTAACACTGCACGAGCCGTAAGAAATCACATTGCCTCCTGCAACCAGATATAATCTCCCGTAACCAAGAGTTATTCTGCTCACTCCGCCATAATTTGCAGGCACTTGTGTGTACCAGGATACGTCTCCGGTGCTTATGTTTTGTGATATCAAATAATTTCCATCCCAAATAGAGTATATGTTGGAACGTGACATGACAGGTTGGGCTATTGCGCCAGTGTAAGGAACTGTTTTGGACCATAAAATCGTGTTTGAGAATGATACTTCAGATATTGAGTTGCTTGTTTGGAATACAGAGAATTGTCCGTTGTTTGCGACACCATATACAGTAGCTCCAAGATTTGTACAAAAATCAGGATTCCCATTTATACTCCATCCGCATGCGCTAGTACTACTTCCAAACAATATTAGATTTGAATATGAGCTAGGATTTGTAGATGGAGGAGATGATGAAGTATGCCAAGGCTCTGACGCACTGTTTCCATTAAGGGATATTAGAGCAAGTGTACCGCTTACAACTGTCGCTATGGAGCCATTAACTACAGACACATATGAAGGAGATGCCCCTAATCCAGGACTTTCCCATGCGAATGTGCCATTTGTTGCATAAAATCCAACTACATAATCATTGTTTGTGCCGTAGATGATGTAGCCGTTATATTCTATGTCTGGAGTTGTAGGAGAGCCGTAACTGGTTGTAGGAACACTCCACACGGTTTCGCCATTATAAGCATTAAGCGAAGTGAGGTACGAAGAAGATGATGTTGTATTTGTTGTGAAGAGCATGTTGTTGTAGAG
>JAJZIU010000027.1 GCA_021810455.1 Microcaldota archaeon | reverse complement strand
TTTGGTTTTTCAATCTCCGATTTTTTATACACGAACTCCTTCCTCTTCAATGAGTATAACACTATCGCCAAAGCATGTGATATGTTTAATACATGATATTCCTTATCTGTCGGTATGTGCAACACCATATCACACTCTTCGAGCTCATCCCTTGTCAATCCTGTGTCATCCCTTCCCAACACTATGCCTACTACCGTACTCTTTCCGTACTTTTTGAGTTTTTCAACAACATCATCAATCAAGTATGCTTTTATCCTTGGCATTGTCCTCCATATCCCTGTTGTTCCGATAAGCACATCACATTCATTCGCAGCATCAGTAAGTGTGTTGTAAATGTGCGCTCCAGTGAGAAGTTTCGAAGCGTGTTTCGAAAACATAATAGCCTTCCCTCCGGTCACCTTTGCTCTTGGTTTGACTATGCTGAGTTCGTCCACTCCGAAATTCTTTGATATCCTTGCAATGTAACCTAGATTCATCTGATATTTTGGACTTACAACTATGATTTTTATTTTCAATGAAACTCCCATTTAATCTTATTCGCGTTAATAATTTATATCAGAAACTATAAATTAACAAATATGCGCGCATTCTTGATAGTCCATGGATTTGTTCAAGGAGTCGGATATCGAAATTTTGTCAGACGTGCTGCAAAAAGGCATGGTGTCTGCGGTATGGTCAGAAATCGTTTTGATGGCAGCGTCGAGATACTTGCCGATGCCGATTCCCCGAAACTTGAGAATTTTGAAAAAGAGATAAATGTTTCAATGAAAAACGGTCCTCAGGTTATGCACATAGAACACCTAGATGAAAATGCGACTGAACTTTCAAACGTTAATGTTGAAGGATTCAAAATATGGCCTACACTATAAACTCTTCACTAAGCTTTGGTAAGTATATATTGTAAGCACTGTCTATTGACTCTTTCAACTCCTCCGATTTTGAGTATTCTCCATGTACTATAAATATATTCTTTAGATTCTTTATCTTGCTCACAAAGTGCAGAAGTTGTTGTCTATCTGCATGCGCAGATAAGTGGTACGATTCTACTGCAAGTTTTACATCTACGTCCTGGTCGTCTATATTTATCTTTTCAGCACCTTCTACGAGCTGCCTTCCTCTAGTTCCGCTCGCCTGATATCCTACAAATATTATCTTGTTGTTAGAATCTCCTGCCAAGCGTTTAAGATACCTGAGTACTGGTCCTCCTGTCAACATGCCACTCGTAGTAACTATAATGCATGGATCGTGATGTGATATTATGCCTCTTCTCTGGCCCGATGTCTCCACTGTTACGAAGTTGCTGCTCTTGAATGGATCATCATCGTTTAGCAGTATCCTTTTTTGGAGTTCGTCTCTGCAATATATCACATTGTGTCTGTGTATTCTCATTGCTTTATTTACCATACCGTCAGCATATATCGGAACCTTCGGAAGAACTCCAGATTTCATATAGTCATCCAGTATGAGGAGAATTTCCTGTGCTCTTCCAACACCGAACGTTGGCAGTATTACCTTTCCACCGTTCTGTATTGTACTCTTTATGCTTTCTATCATTGTGTTTATTACTCCATGCTCCGATGGGAACATGTCTTTGTTTCCGCCATACGTGCTTTCCATTATCAGAGTCTCAGCGTTTAGATACTCTGTGTAACCTCCATCCAAAAGTTTGGTTGTTCTGAAGTTTGCATCTCCAGTGTACAGAAGGCTCGACTTTCCATCATGAATTTCTATCATAGCACTGCCAAGTATGTGTCCTGCAGGCACGAATCTTATGCGTAGATTTTTTATCTTGAATTCCTTATGATATTCTACTATCTTGGCATGCTTCTGTATTTTTGTCATTGCAGTTTTCGACACATTTGCAGGTTCTGATATCTTGAGATAGTCACTCACCAGTATGTTTATCAATTCAAATGTGGGTTTTGTGACGTAAAATGGTCCTTCATATCCCGAAGAGTATAAGTGTGGAAGGTATCCTGAATGATCAAGATGTGCGTGGGATATTATTATCGCATCTATGCTATCCAATTTGATATCTTTTATAAGGGGATACTCATCATGTTCTCCTATCTTAACTCCTGCGTCAAGCATTATCCTGGTGTCCTCACTCTCCACCAGGATGCAGCTTCTCCCTACTTCCCCGGCTGCTCCTATAAACTGTAACTTCAATTAAGCACCGTCATCCTTCTTTTCCTTATCTTCTTTTTTATCTTTTATAACGGCAATATCCGCAAGGCTTATCTCCTGTTGCTTATTCTCTATGTGTTTCCTTTCTTTGAATTCCGAAGTTCTTCTCTGTGTTCCTTGTATACGTCTTACGTTCGCATAAAGATCATCAAGCACTTTGTTAGTTTGTGCAACAGCATCCTTCGATTCGTCTATCTTCTTTGTAAGATCGGTTATGTCATTGACTATAAACTCTTCCTTTCTTCTTAATCTATAACTTTTTATTGCCTCTTCGAGTTCAGCTTCTATCTCATTTTTCTTTCTTATGAGATCTCTTTCTTCTTCAAGGGTGTAGGCTTCTGTTGCTATTCTGAATTCTAAGTTCTCCTTCCTTCTTCTTAAGTACCCTATATTTTTTGTACTTCTCTTGCTTATATCTGATAATCTCTTTATCGCTTCCTGCTCTTCTAATTTGTAAGCAAGTCTTCTCTTGTACCTGTGCATGTTGTTAAGAGCTTCCATCCTCTTTTTCTTCTCTTCTTCTATGCTTGCGAATAGCGTCTTTAATTCCTCTCCCTTTTTGTCAAGAGGCTGTTCCTTTACATTGCTAATGCTGACCTCAGTCTTTGTGTTTTCAGCATTTGGCTTTTGATTCTCTTCCAGTTAAATCGCCTTACTTCGATAAGACAAGACTATAAACATCAAGCAGTTTCTCTGTCATTTTGTCTATTGAAAACTCCCTTGCTGTACTTATAGTACCGCTTATATATGCGTCTGAATTATTTAAAACTCTTTCTATTTTATTCGAACAACCAATGTAATCCCCTGGTACGAACTTTTCACCATTTTTTCCATTCTTTATAAGATCTTTAAGTGCCAAGTAATTTGCTCCTATGACTGGTTTACCGACCGCCATTGCTTCTAATGAAACCATTCCCTGCGTTTCAAATGTCGACGGCAGACAGAATGCGTCAGAGGCTGCATACACGTGAGCGAGCAGATCCTTTCTAACATGCCCTATGAACGTTACCTGCTTCTGCAAGTTCAGTCTTTTAGTCATGTTTTTGTAGTATTGCTCTGCAGGTCCGGAGCCTCCTATAACATATTTTATATCACTTCTTTTTTTCGAGAGTCTCTTTGCTGCATTTAACATTACTTCAAGTTTCTTTTCCCTGCTAACCCTTCCAAGATAAAGTACTACTTTCTCATTATCCTTTATCCCGAGCCTTTCCCTGATCTTCGTACCATCGACTTTTGGATTGAATCTCTCCGTATCAACGCTGTTTGGTACTATGTTTATGTTTTTTATACTGTATCTGGAAAGCATGTTGTATATTGCTTCTGATGGGACTATGGTCTGATCACATCTCTTGTAAAAGAATGTAACGTACTTCCACAAGTATTTTGCAGTGAACTTCTTCAACTGCTCATTTTTAGGATAATAGTTGTTAACGAGTACCTTATTGTTTGTCAATGTGTGAAATGATCCTATCATCGGATATCTGGATATCTTCGCACTCATCATTCCTGCAAATCCCATCATGAACGGAGTGTGAGAATGCACCATGTCTATATCGAGATTTCTCAGTTTTACCACCGAATTGTAAGGAAACAATGCCATGCTGTACTGGGGATACGGTTTGAATTCTATTCCACTGTATAAAAATACGTTTTTTCCAGAATATCTTTTCTTGAGCTTTGTGTTGCAGCTTGCAAATATGTATACATTGTGCCCTTTTTTCTCAAGCCCTTTTTTGAAATTTAAAATTGAACTTACTACTCCATCAGTCGCCGGCAAGTAAGAATCGGTGTAAAACGCGAGGTTTAATGGCATGTCATGAACCTAAACTTACCGCTTCTCCTCCTGCAGCAGAGATCCTTTCCACTGCCTTCTTTGAGAACGAGCTCGCTTTTATTTGAGCTGGTACGGTAAGCTTGCCATCTCCTAAAACCTTGTAACCATCTAGTTCGATTGTTGGTTTTTCCTTTCCAGTCTTCAATGCAATTTTAGATACAGCATCTAGATTTATTTCTTTAAGTATCGTCCTTCTCCATGGTGTGAAACCCATAGTTTGCAATCTTTCCTTTTCATACTTCACTATTCTGGTGAACTTATGTTTTTTCCCGGCTCTTCCTACTCCTCCTCTCCCTCCTGCTCCTCTCCTGTTCTTTATGTTTCCAGCTCCCCATCTTCTTGCGCCGAGATACTTTCTTTCTTTTTTGACTCTTATAACCATTACATCATCCTCTTTATGAGGTTATTTATACTCTCTCCCCTATACCCTAACGCACCCTTGTCACCGACTCCCTTCTTCGTGCTTTCATATCCTCTTCTTGGCGGGTGCATCTGTATCGGCATCTTTGTTAATTCAGAAGCGCTCTTCTTTCCAGAAGCTATCTCTTCTAATGCGCTTTTTTCCAAAGTACTCCTTTTTTCATCAACCAATTTTTGTAGAATTTCACTGCTTATCTCTCCGTATGTTATGAAGTCATTGCACTTCCTTACCATTCCTATATTCGACTTGGTGCCGTAAACTAGGGAAAGGTTGTTAACGCGCTTCAGATTGAGTCTCTTCAAAGTCTCTTCAATATCGTGTCTAACTCCGACTCTTCCTCTTACTCTGATTACCGCGAGCAATTTGTTCTCTAAATTAGCCTTCATAAAAAACACAAGCAGTCTGTTGAGGTAATATTAAAGAATAATCTATTTAAACATATCGGGCTTGTACTGACCTATGCATAACTCTGTAATCTTGCAATGCCACTTCAAATAAACAAAAAACCTTACCATTCGGAAAGGTTTATAATTGGCTTTGAAGATATTAAAAACGGGATTCACGTGCTAAGGAATTTTCTGCCTTTATGCGTTTCGTTATTCTTACTAATCGGTATGGCTCACGCTTACTACAATCTAACATATGTGAATACAACTGTTGTGCTTAATCAGAATCAAAGTGCTCACGTAGTAGAAGAACTTGGACTGTACGTAAGCAATTCCTCAATAAACCAGTATCTTCAAAACAGAGATGCCATAGGACTTAACCTTAGCTACTGGCAGCAGATACTTTACACTAAAACACTCTCCGAACATATAGTAAGTCCAAAGTACGGTGTGTACCATTTCGAGTTCTTTCCAGGCCCGCTTACCCGTGCAGATAACGGTGGATATGCAACTCTAACAATGAACTATTACGTATTCAATGTGACTAATGTTGCGAACATAGCTCCTAGGAAGTTCGAATACACTTTCAACTCATCTGTTTTCAACTTTGAACATGTGGCAAGTGGCCAAGTGCTACCATACAACACCAGATTAAATATAATACTGCCCAAAGGTTCGCAGATAATATCTGTTTATCCTCTTCCGGATTATCCGCAGCCCAATCTAATAAACAATTATTACAATGTAACTTACCTCTCATGGAATTCCGGAGAGCTTCTTGCCAAGTTTTCACTTGTTTATGTTTCTACAGAAACATTGCAGAAGGAGGTAGTTACATACTTCTCCAACATGTACGAATCTTATAAGGTAGAACTCGCACTTCTCATTTTAGTTGCTCTAGCAGCCATTTCGTACTACGCTTACAGAAAATTCACAGAGTTGTGATCTTTACCTTTTTCCATGGGTTGTCAGGAATGTAAGATACCTTCCTATAACTATACTTGGCGCAGAAGGTCTTGTAGATTTTACCAACTTTTCGAGTATCTCTTCGGTAACAACATTCTCTCCCGTTTCAGAAACAGAGCTTTCAAGCGCTTCCATCTTTGCCTGCCTGCATATATTGGTTATGTCGGCTCCAGTATATCCTTGTGTCATCTCTCCCAATTTTACAAAATCGATATTTTCAGAAAGCGGTGCTTTCTTCAGATTGTTTTCAAATAGTTTAGATCTCTCCTCTTTGGAAGGCGGTGGTGTGAATATCAATTTATCTAGCCTTCCGGGTCTTATCAATGCTGCATCGAGAGAATCAGGTCTGTTTGTTGCTCCTATTACAATCACTCCGCTATCCTTTACATCATCCAGTTCTCTTAAGAATTCTCCTGTAAGTTGAACACCAAATTCTGATGCGTGTTCTCTGTCAGGCACTATCGAATCAATCTCATCAATGAATATTATTGATGGTGCATTTTCCTTTGCTCTATCAAATATCTCCTTCATCATTTCTACTGCTCTATCTATTCCCTGCCTAGTTATGTCAGAGCCTGATACCGTTATCATTCTGAACTCTCCTACGCTGTTTGCAACTGCTTTCATCAGCATGGTCTTTCCCGTTCCCGGGGGTCCGAACAGAAGTATTCCGCTTATGTTTTTGATATCATATTTTTCTATAAGGTTTGGATGCATTAACGGTATCTCTATCGATTCGCGCATCGCTTTCTTTGCATCCTCCAATCCTACAACATCATCCACTGTTATAATTTCTTTCCCTTCACGGATTTCTTCCGGATTCACTCTTCTCTCATAATCCATTTTGAATTTTTCATAATCAGCTATTTGCGATAAGCTTGTTGATGGCTTTATGCTTTTTACTACGTCCTCAATGTCCTCTGTTTCAACCTTCAAGATTCCTGCCTTTTCCAATGCAACCTCGGCGACCTTTTTCGCAGCTTCCTGACAAGCATTGGCTATATCTGCACCCGAATACCTATTTGTAATATTTGCTAATTTCTCTAAATCTAAGTCTGGACTCATGGGATACTTTTTTGCATAGTACTTGAATATCTCTCTTCTTCCTTCTCTGTCAGGCAATGCCATGTATATTATCTTATCAAAACGTCCTGGCCTGAGTATGCTGGGATCAAGCATGTGTGGTACGTTTGTTGTGCCAACTATGACTACGCCTTCTATCTTCTGGAAGCCGTCCATTTCCGTAAGAAGTGTTGAAAGAATCAGTCTGCTGTTCTCGCTTTCTTGCATATCTCTTTTGCTTGCTATACTGTCTATTTCATCAAAAAATAACACTGCAGGTCTGTGTTTCCTTGCTGTCTCAAATATTTTTGAGAGCATCTGTGCACTCTCTCCGGGATATGGTGAAATTATAGAAGATGTTTTGACATACAAGAATCTTGCTCTCAATTCATTCGATACGGCTCTCATTATCAATGTCTTTCCCGTTCCCGGTGGTCCGAACAGAAGAATGCCCTTCGGTATTCTTACGTGATACGCACTAACTATCTCCCTGTGTTCTATTGGGGCAAGAAGTGCCTGTTTTATCTCCTTTTTAGTTTCATTATAATTTGCAACATCCTCAAGCGTTTCATTTGTTCCTAAGCTAAGATCTTCATACATGCCACTGAACTTTCCAAAGAAATCCTGCTTCATCACTTCCAGTGTTTTTACAACAGATATATCATTAAATTCCAATGAGAAAAGCATCAACGGTGCTACAACGAACCCAGACAATGCCCACAGATTCATGTGATATGGTGTTACAAAAGCGAGAATGACAAACACTGCGGCAATTATCACTTCGTATATGCTCGCTTCTGTGCCTTTGTAAGGAGACCTGCTCTTAACTACATAATTGCTTACAGTGAACAAAACTACCAGCCAAGCCACAAGTTGAATCGCTATCACCTCTATCTGGTATGCTATCGCAGAACCTGCAAGTGAGAACATATTCACTATCAATCCTCCTACGCTAAAACTAAAGAATGAGCCAATTGCCGATGAAAAACTGGATCCAAAATTCGACATTGTCGTTATACTTTTAGTCGGAGTAAGATATGACAGTGCAGTGCTGGAGCCTACAGACTCCCTAAATCCACCCAGATTGTAAACTATTGGTGCTGTGTTGTGTATTCCTGTCAAACCTGATAGCATGGGTACAATTAGCAAAACCATGACTGTTATGGCTGCTCCTCTTTTCAACCCTACATACAATATCCCAAGAATGAATGCAGGTATTTCAACTATAAACCCCAAAAATGACAAAGGCAGCATTATCAAAGCATAAAGTATCGTTATAGTCCTATAGTGTCTGAAACCGAGCATCAAAGCTGCACTGATGAACAATGTCAATAACCACGCAAGCAATGGCGCCTGATAAATAAACATCGGTAATGTTATGAACAAAAGCGCCATTAAGCCTATCAGTGGATGTATTCTTGCTAAGATGAACGTTATTATCAACAATGGTATAAGCAAGAGCAGCGGATAAAACGGAAACGCTATCGCAACGCTGGCCATTGCAAAAGTTGATGCTAAACTGTCTGGGAAGTTTTTGTGACTTACAAATTCCCTAGCCACATCCTTGAACCAGTAAAATGATAATGGTATCGAAGTTCTCTTATGCACTGGTTTCTCACGTACCTCTTCCTCCTTTTCTGTCTCCTGCTCCTTTTTAACGGGTTTTGGTTTTTGCGGTATTTTGTTGCTCTTCTGTTTGGTCGTCCCAGGCATGTTTTTATAGTTATCTTATAGAAATATAAATGCTAGTCAGTAAAAACCCCGTTGTAGCTCAATGGCTAGAGCGACCGGCTGTAGTTTGCATCTTCTGTAGGAAGAAACCGGTAGGTTGGGTGTTCGACTCACCCCAACGGGAAATCATTTCACTTCGTCTATAATTAAATCTATTTACGTTTTATGTCTAATTTTCGATAATCGATTAAAGCAATGTTTAAAAGGATTGCTATTCCAAAGAGTGTTTACGGTCGATTAGTATGAAAAGTCTATACGCAAAGAGAATCGCTGCTGTAGCAGCGAGTTTGCTGATGGGTCTTGCTTTCGCAGGACAAGGTGTAGTGTACAACAACGTACCTATCATCAACAGTGCAGGTCAACCT
>JAJZIU010000026.1 GCA_021810455.1 Microcaldota archaeon | reverse complement strand
AATATAATGTGGTTTGGCAATGAAGGTATATAAACATAACAACAAGTTAACGGTGTACATACCTTTTGAAGTAGCCAATGAGCTTGGCATCAATGATAATGACGAAGTTGACTTCTTCAAGTACAATGAAAAAGCGTATCTGTTTGCAAAGAAATCTGAGATTGCCAACATGCTTGCAGGATCAAAATCGATACAAAAGGAACATCCACAAAATGAGTCTGAGATTTCAAACGAAGAGGTAAGCGTACTAAAAAAACTCGACAGTTTCAGGTATCTCGAGAGGAGTATCGAAAGTGTTGATAAGATACTAAACTCTTACGAAAAAAGTCTGCTTAACAAACTCATACGTAAAAAGGCAGTTTCAATATTCAGGAAAGACTCCAAAGAATTGTATAGCATATCGCGCGATATATACAACAGGTTCCTTATGCGCAACAAACTCCAGATACAAACCCAAAAAGGAGTCCAAAAACAAACAAAATCTGCTCCTGTCGAAGAGAAAAAGGAGGTTACACTTCAATCAAAACTTGAATCTGAAGGATACCTAGTTTTGCATACTGAAGCTGAGGCGGCAAACGTTTCCAGAGAACTGGAAAACGAGATAAGGCACGGCCTAATACTCGGTACTAGGGCTTTCAACAAAAAGTTTTACATAATAACTCGGCAGTACTTCAATAAACATAGTCCGGGTATACTAAACCTGTTGAAATCAAAAGAAAGCAAGGTTAGCGATATTGCAAAATCAGAGAACATAAGCGAGGACGCTACAAGGGCTATATTATACCTTCTTTCAGAAAACGGAGATATCAAGGAATCCAAAAAAGACTCATTCGTTGTAGCTTAATCATCCTAGCGCTACAAAGTGGTCAAGAACTATTATAACTATCGTGAATACGGCAACAGCTATCAATAGTATTTTCGCATTTAGCAAAGGTCCTTTTTCAGGAGCATCATAGAAGCTTAAAACACCTGCTTGCTGCTGCGGTGTAGATAACGTTGCCATAAAACCATTATCTAATGCTACAAATAGCTATAAAAAACTGTTCGTCGCCATTATATCTCATTCTTAGGTTGTCAAAGCATAACAAAGACACTCTAAAAACTGTGATACAAAATGTATGTGCTCGGCTTATGGGATGGCCACGATTCTGGCGCAGCATTGGTCCGTGACAACAAGGTTGTCTTTGCTGCCAATGAAGAAAGGTTCACTAAAAGAAAGCTTGAGATACAGTTTCCTGCAAACGCTGTAAAGGCTGCTCTGGATTACGAAGGTATAAAGCCTAGCGATATTGAAGTAGTCGCATTTCCTACAACGGAATTAACAAAAACTCTTTCAAGAATATTTCCATGGCAAAAAGAATCATACTACAAATTTAGAAGAAGGAAGATGTTAAAACCTCGATTCCACGAACTCATGCATTATACCAAATATTCGATGACAAGCATAGGCATACTTCCACTATGTAATTCTATAAGCAAATCCGTAATAATGCGTGAGCTTCGCCATATCGGATTTGAAAATCCAAAATTGTATCATGTCGAACACCACGCTGCACATGCAGCCACTGCTGCATTCACTTCCGGTTTCAAGAAATCTCTTGTCATCACGCTTGATGGCCTTGGTGACGGCCTTAGCGGCACGGTAAGCACACTTTCCAATGGGAATCTTGAAAGAGTGCATGCCATAAGTGCACGAAATTCTCTCGGAGTGTTTTTCGAACAAGTCACAAACATACTAGGGATGAGGGAGCTTGAAGATGAAGGAAAAATAATGGCCATGGCGGATTATTCCTTTCCGTTCAAATTCGAAGATAATAAAATGAAGGATCTATTCTCCGTAAACGGAACAGAAATAATCTCCAAATACAATTTCATAAAACAGTACGATATGCTGAATAGGCTGTCATGGTCCATGCCGCGTGAACAGTTTGCGTACATGGCGCAACAGATTTTTGAAAACACAGCAAGCAAATTCGTCGAAAATGTCATAAACGAGTACGGAATAAACAAGGTGTCATTTGCGGGAGGTGCGATGTCAAACATAAAAGCAAACATGAAGATACGCATGTTGCCTGATCTTAAAGAATGGTATATATTCCCCCACATGGGCGATGGCGGTATAGCGTTGGGGGCTGCAATGTATGTGAATTACGATCTAAATGGGATTACTGATTATAAATTTGAAAATTCCTATCTTGGGAACGAATACTCGCAATCACAAATAAACACTGCACTTAAAAAAGAACCAAACATTGATTTTGAACTTGACAAGGCTCCATGGTCCCATGCAGCCGAACTGATAAACGAAGATGAATATGTGTTTTGGTTTCAGGGAAGAATGGAGTACGGTCCTAGGGCTCTTGGAAATCGAAGCATATTGGCGAAACCTGGTTCTGAAGATGTTAAAGACAAACTTAATCTGTACGTCAAGCAAAGGGAATGGTACCAACCATTCGCACCATCGATGCTAAAGGAAGAAGCACACAGATTGCTCGAAGATGTTAAAGGTTATGATAAATTCATGACAATGGCCTACAAAGTAAAACCTAACAGTAAGAACATAATGAGATCCGTTGTTCACGTAGATCTTACCGCCAGACCGCAGATGCTCGGTAACGAAAACGAACCTTATAGGAACCTGTTGCTAAAACTCAAGAAACTGAGTGGATACGGTATTGTGCTTAACACCAGTTTCAACATTCATGGTATGCCAATAGTAATGACCCCTGAAGATGCCATATACACTATGAAAAAAACTGGCACGAGATATATGTTCATCGGCAACTACTTCGTTGAAAACAAAAATTCCGATTGATTTACGCCTTTTTGCCCTTCATCCTCACAAGTATTATGCGCAATACCAGCACTACGATAATTATTATTACAATTGCATATATCAGGATTGTATAATCAGTCTTATGTTGTCCTGTTGCTACGCTCGCAAGCACAATATTTGTCATGGCTGCGAAATTGGTGCCGTTTGCATTGTAATTGGCTACTACGGCTCCAGAATAAGATGTATCTGCACTTCCGTTGAAGTAAACGTTAAACAATGCGTTGTGCACTTCGAATGGTTTTATGTAAACATTCGATACGTCTCTGGAGTGAGATATTCCCGGAGGGAGAATCAATGAAAAATTCGCTTGCACTGGACTTGTTCCTGCGTTAGTAGCTGTAACATTTATGGTATAATTTCCTCTAGAGTAGCTCTCAACGTAAGATAACAATAGTTGACTTTCTGCTGCTTTTCCAAATGTTATAAGACATGGGAATGTAGCTGTGAACACTGAAGAACCTTGCTGATAAGCAACAAGGAAATAGTCCCCGTAAGAACCATTTGCTGTTATATTCTCCATTGTTATATTTACTGTATCGGTTCCTCCTGGGGGTATATTGCTCATAATGTATGATGTCTCATTGGTCTTAACGTTTTGTATGAATGGGATTATGTGGGGATTGTAAGCCGTATCATTCCCGCTATTCGATATGTTAAAGTAAATCATATTACTGTTAATCTGATGATAGCAAGAGCCTGTGAGCGTAACTGTACCAGCGTACAAAAAGTTTGCAAAAACAAAGAGTGCCATTATTCCTATCAATTTTGACATGTCTTTCTAATTGCATATCCTAATTTATAAATTTTTTCAAATTAAAGGCCCGTACTCTATAAGCTTATTCTTCTATTATATGTGTTAGGTAGTGCTATGGCACAGAGACTTAGCAAGAAAAAACAACCCCGCCGCGAAGAACGTGTACTTAAAGAACAGGTGAAAGTGGAAGAAGGGGTATTTAACACTCGTACTATGCTTACTCTTAGGCGATTATTTAGCCATGCCATAATATCAAGTCTAGATTTTATAATATCTTCTGGAAAGGAAGCCGACGTGTATATGGCTACGGCAGGAACCAAGGTTGATGCAGAATTCGTCATAGTAAAAATATTTCGTGTCGAAACATCATCATTTCTAAAAAGGAATGTCTACATAACTGGAGATCCACGTTTTGGAAAAATCAAAGGAAGCATATACCATCTGGTCAATGAATGGTGTAAAAAGGAGTACGGTAATCTACGGATAGCATCAAGAATTGGTGCAAACGTGCCAAAACCATACTATTTTCATGGCAATATAATAGCAATGGAGTTCATAGGAACTGATGGGACTCCATCAAAAAGGCTTAAGGACGTACGTCTGGCCAATCCAAAGGAAACTCTTGATGAAATACTGCGACAGATAAAGCTGCTCTACTCCGCGAGCTTGGTGCACAGCGACATTAGCGAATACAACATACTTATGAAAGACAACAAACCATACTTGATAGACTTCGGACAGGCTGTTGTTTTGGGACATCCAGAATCATTGAATTTTTTGCGCAGGGACATTTCAAACATAGTTAACTATTTCTTCAAAAAATATGGCATAGTTTACGATTCCGATCAATTGGTATCCGAAATAACTTTTGAGAAGTAGTTCATCTGTCGTACACTTCAGGACTTATAAATGGCGCGAGTGCGTATATGCAAAAACTTTCGAACAACTCCGTCCTCCCTATTATATTGTTTGTAAGCAAGCCTATGGCACCATATTTCTTCTTTGTGTCATCTTCTTCAAAGATGCTGTCTGTAACATTTCCAAGTTCTTCCCCGTCCATGACTCTCATCGCTATGATTTTCGGCAAGACTATCGACGTTCCGCCTCCTACGCCTATCTTTCCTTTCCTGTTTACTACTACCGTGTAGCCGCAAAGCATCAATCCAGCTTCTGTGTCCTCCACTCCTCCCTCCATTCCCACTCCAAAATCAGCACTTACATTTTTTTCCAAAGACAATTTTGCCCTATTTTCTGCGCCTCTTATGGTTTCATTGGCACTCATAGGCATGTGTGATACTCCTGAATTCACTTCTGTAGAAATAACATTTACATTTCCGAATATCTTGGTGAATGCCATCTTTGCAGCATTGAGCTTAACGGGATTCGATGATCCAACCGCAACTATCATTAGATCCTACCTTGGTATCTCGTATCCGCGCTGTTTTAGCATGTCTCTGTCCATCATGCTATATCTCCAAACGATATCTCCTCTTTTATCTCCTTGGACAACCCACGGTTTTACGAGCACGACATCTCCTTCCTTTATCCAAAACCTTCTTTTTAATCTGCCTGGTATTGAGCATGTTCTTTCATTCTTATCCGAACAAAATACCATAAAATTAGTAGCTCCGAGAGATTTTGTTACAAGACCTATCACTTCGTCGTCTCTAGGAACCATCAATACGTGAACTACTTCAGTATTTTTTTTAGTATTTCTATAAGCCATAATAAACAACTCTAATAACTCTTAACGGTGTATCTTGCTCCGCAAGCTTCACATGATATCGTAACGTAACCTCTATCTCTGCCCGTTATGTTTGTGTCTGGCTTGTGGCATTCTTTACATATCACATAAGTTGTAAAGAACTTCTTGATTTTTTCATTTAAAGACGCAGAGTTTACTTTGGCATTTATTTCCATAACCTGTCCATTCATACTTATTGGGGCTGCAAGTTCCCTAGTTAGATAACCTATTATCTCACTCTTATCTCTTCGAGCTCTAGATGCTATCTGCTCTATGTTTTTTACCAAGGTTTTACTACCTTGTACTAGAGAATCGGCTTCAGGTATCTTAAAATCAGATTGTTCAACGGATAAATTAGGTAACTGTGTGAATGCCTTGTCTAACAATTGCTTATAGTCCATTTTATACCTCATACTAATATTAACAATCATATATAAAATACGTTTGTACGAGGCTTGCAAATGGAAATGTATTTAATACTGCTAAGAGCAATTTACATGCAGCAGTAGGTGGGAAGCTAGGGGTTTCCCTCGCCGCAAATCCCCTTCAGGCGGGCCAATGCCGTCATAGTGATATACAAACATTTGAGAGCCATGTTGAAGCGTTGAGGTTCTGCCTTTGGCGATAGTTCTATGTATAAACCGGGCCAGGCCGGAAGGAGCAACCCTAAGTATATTGCCAAAGAGGTATGCCTCAAGGCGTACAAAGTGCTATGCTCTGAAGATACAGAACTGAGCAGAGACATGGACAAACTCACCTGTTTTGTATGTTGCAGTGCCGACTCTGCTGCGAAGCTTTTTATACTTAGGAAGCAAGACATATCCTTGTGCCGGGGTCGCCTAGTGGTAGGTTGACAAACAATCCACTAAAGGGCGGCAGCCTGCTAAGCTGTTTGGCTAGAAATGGCCTCGGTGGGTTCGATTCCCACTCCCGGCGCTTTGCTCTTTCTTTTTGATTTATCATAAATGTTTGACATTGTGAGCGAAAAATCTCACAATAAGCATTATCATCTCCTAAATACAATATAAGAGCCTCTCCCATCATTACTCAAAACGCATTCGTTGCTATGGCAAGAAAGATTCATGCCATATTGTCTAAGTATAAAATTCGAATAATTCTGGTCTATCATGTTTTCAGAAGCAAATAGTTGCGATCCGGTTTCCATAACAAACAACGTTTGACTATTGTGATAATCTACGGATATCTGATTCATTTTAATTAGATAGTAAACTGTATTGTACGTGCACAAGCTAGCTATGAAAAATACAAATAACAATCCCATACCATAAAAAGACATAATATCATCTAAGAGCCATACACGCATATGCTAGTCACGTTTTCAATTAGACTAAACGGGAAACATCTGCTATACATCCAGTCCTTACTTTGATTTATCTGATTAATCTCTACTGAAAAAATATTCAAATCATATATCCTAGCATATTGCCTTTCTATAGGTACCAAGCAATAACTGTTTCCTAAGCTTTCCTGTGCTATACATTCCCTAACAAATTTATCCTGTTCTATTTGATTAAAAAAGTCATAAGTAGCAGCATAAAATCGTAGTCCTTTATAATCTATCTCGGCATTCATTACATAACTATTTGTTAAACGGTCAGTGGCGACCATAACCGAAAAAACTACGGTAAACGCAATCATAGCTTCCAATATTGCAAATTGCGCTCTCATTTAACTACCATCTTTATAACGGACCCGTTATAATACGTCGTAGTGTTAGTAATTCCCAATTCCTTATTTAGGGTTATATTTATGATATAATCAAAATTTCCATCTATGTTGCAGACATAATGGGTTCTATCCATACTGCACTTTGACGCAGAAACGTTTTCATTTACAATACTGTTCACAATATTACTAAGTTTTGACAAATCTTCGAGCAACAAGTCCCTAATAGGATACGATATCTGTGTATTGTTGTAATCATACAACATTTGATTTATACTGTCAAATTCCTGAACATAATCCATATATTGGCTATAGTTTATCGTTATAATCCTGCTACTATTATACACCAAATAAGATTCATTTGTAAAATTGTTGATATTCAAAACTGTTGATTTTGCATATCCTACTACTTCACCATCAAGTAAGACATTTGAAGTTTGGTCATTATTTGATAATCTCGCAGTCATATTCCCATATCGCGTTTTAACTACTAAGTTAAAGCTATAACGTGGCGTTATGTTGCTTGTTTCTGTTTTACCTATGCTATACCCACTGCTTTGTGGATAAAGACAATAAGTTATCGTATACACGTACTGTTGCAAACATTGTGATGTTCTTAACCTAAAATCCCATGCATTTGCAGTACCACATTGCACTGCAACTCCGTACGGATTACCAAAAAAATTTACATCAGAGCATCCGCTATCATCATACACAGATGAAAAAATTCTTGTATTAGACATTCTATACAAAATCGATTCGTTGCCATAGAAAATACTCACTTTAAATTTAGTCTTGTTTGCGTTGTCATATGCATCCGAATAGGTATAATATGTCCTATTAGTCTGTAAAACTGAAGAATTACATATTATTTCATATGAAATATTTGCCAAATTTTTTCCAACAATCAATGGTTCTAACAAGTTCGTTATAAAACCTACACCATCAAATCTAATGCTTACATTATCCGCATTAAAAAGTATCGAATTGGAAATAAATCTTATATTAGCTATTCCACTGGAACAACCATAAACATACATCTGCACGGAGCTTTGATTATCAACTCTCGAATTCATGGGAAAATACGTGAGGAATCCTGGCTTATTCGATATCGGCCTCATTTCTGTGTAATTGTTCGTACCTGCGATACTCAGTAATGTATTGATTGTTTTAAAATTAACTGATATATTCTTAGCATAAAAAGTAGTTGCTGTAAAACATAGGATAGATATTGCACTTGCAATTAATAAAAACTCAATACTGGATTGTATTTTATGTCTCATCTAATCTCCACAATGTACTGATTGCCCCCTATCACAATGATTCTACATACGTTATTCAGATTGCAGTTTTGATAATCCGAATAATTCAGTATTAAACCATACACATTCAGAGAACTTGATATGTTATCTAAAACCTGTTTTGTATCTGTTAAATTAAACTTATTATGGGATAAAACATTAACAATTAGCTGTGAGTCGCTGTACAATTGTAATTTGTTACTCATCGAAAATCCAAAAGTGTCTATTATTGATCTATTGCTTATGTAATTTCCTAAAAGTAAAAACACTAGAAGAATCAAAATCTGCAGCGCAATTATCGCGTCTAGTAGTATGTCTATAAAATCATCTCAATATGCATGTGCACTCGTTCAATAGGCCATTTACGGAATTGTTTGATATCAAAATACTTTTAGAAACAATATTGCCTACTAACGCGTCACTATTTTTTATTTCAATTGCAACCGATAACAAAAAGGCTATCAGGAACATGACAATTACCATATTCAACAAAGCCTCAATACTCACTTGCAAAATCATCATATCACCTGCATTGCCCCTGTTGTTTCATTATATTCAATCATGAGTTTCGCATTAATTCCGAAATCACACGCGGTTTTTTTACTTATCACAATTCGATCTGCAAGATAAAATGTTCCATATTCTGT
>JAJZIU010000004.1 GCA_021810455.1 Microcaldota archaeon | reverse complement strand
TTCCTGACTGAACATCTCCTCCATTGCAGTTGTCCACAACTGAAGAAAATGCGTATCTTTCACTTGCTGTGTCTTGCACTATTGATTGGAAAGAGTATGACGCTATTGAATTAGGTGCGAATGCGACAGTTATAGGTAGATTGGAGAATGGGACTCCACCAACAGTAACCACAGCATAACCTGTGTTTGGCTGATTCATGCTGAACGTTGCATACACTGGTTTCAGGAATGTAACATTGGTGGTATTGGTATGGCCCCCGAACGTTGCATTTAATGAGCCACTGCATTGTGACTCACTGGATAAATATGTTGTTGCATTGCCATTGCTGTCAGTGGTCATGTATTGTTGTGAAATCGTGCCACACTTGCCATTAGTAGTAAAGTTTACTGTTGCACCAGGTAGTGGATAGCCAAGAAGTTTTACCTTTGCAGTTATTTTGTACAAATTGCCATCAGCAAGGAATGGCCCTTGGGAAATTATTGTTACGTTTAGTCCAGTCTGACTTAGTATTGGCACGACATGGGTATTAAAGTTGCCCTGATATGTTTGTGGAATAGAACTTACGCATCCTGGAGTAGCGAGATTTGTACATACGTTCCCACTAAGAGATATCTTGCCGTCTATGAGTGATCCATAACGTAAAGGCTTGGTAAATGTTACGTTGCATATTATAGCTCCGCCTGGCAGTACATAGTTCGGAGAGCATGTGCCAGTTCCAACACCAACACCGCTGACATTTACAAATACAGAAGGATTTTCAATTGGATAGCTCTGAGCGTTTGTGAGGAAAAATACGGTTTTTGAAATCAATTGATTTGCACCAAAAACCATATCCTGACAGTTCAACTCGCTGCTTGTTGTACATTGGGTTGGAACTAGATTGGATGGTGCAAGAATAAAGAAATATAGAAAAGAGATTACCACAGCTATGACTAATATTGCCCAACCATAAGTTGTAAGGAACTCTACAGCTGATTGAAACTTCATAATCATATACAAAGCCGTACATAGGACTCACCATCCATATTTAAATCTTTTGTTTTTTGAAGTTGAAATAGAACTAAGTTTTAAAGTAGGTTATAATTTTTATTTCTGTAAGTTTGTGATTTGAACATCAAGGTTGAAACCAATCTATTTCATAATACTCTTCTTTGCTTCCAGGTAATTGTATCTGAAGCACTTTGTAATAAGTTACAGAAGTTTCCCTATCGGCTATTGCCAGTATTAGCTCCAATTTACTGGATTTTGCTTGTCTTATAGCAGCTGCGAGGTCCTTGCCACCTATGTATTCTTCTTCGCTTAGAGAAAGCATAGCATATCTTGGTGGATCTTTTGTAGGATTCTCAGCTTCTCCCCCCCTCCTATGATAAAGTATGAAATCGATATCGGCTTTTTTTGTACTAGAACTTCCAGGAACTGCCAGTATAAACGTTTTTCTAACAGAGTGTGCAACTCTTATTGCTCTGGCCCATTCGGATATTAACAATCGTGATTCTTTTGGGAATACATGTATTACGTGCTTTGAGTGTGTCCATTCCTTTCCATCGTTCTGACTAGGTTTTGCTCCTGGGAAGTACACCCTGAAATGCGTACCGAACTTGAAACCGGTTTTTATTACGAAGCCTTTCTCACGCCAATCCCTGTAGACTTCGTATAATTTTTGAAAGTCTTTTCTTCTTGAAGATGCGTAAGTGACAAGATCCTTTATTGAAATGTTCTGTATATTGAGAATGCCTTTTTCAGATAAAAATATGGTCTCGTATATGTCAAGTTTGTTTAATTGTCCTCTTTCTGATGCCTTGTAAGAGCCGTATTGGCCAAACCAAAGTTTATCGTATAGTTCTTTTCCTTTTTCTTTATCATCAACAATGGATATCAGATCTGTTTTGAAGAATATCCCGTTTAGAGTAAACTTAGGAAGAGAGATGTTTGAGCCGGGATATTGTTTGATGGGAGTTTTGTTAGGTTCGGTGTAATTTATATCGGTGTTTTTTATGATTAAACCGCGGTCTCTCCAGTCTCTGTAAGTAAAGTACCTAGCCATGAACTTTTCCGACTTCCAAAACTTTGAAGAAAGTTCGTTGAATGATATCTCTTTGTCTTTTGATCTGCACACTGCGTTTCTCAAATCCATTAGATAAAGAGCTTCTTCTATCTCAAGTTTCAGCGTTCCTTTTTCATCCGTACCGAAATGGCCTCTTGCAAGAATGTCTCGGCTAGACTGATCAGTTACATTTATTCTGTTCTTTGAAACGTAGTTTATCTCCATTTGACCAAATCTATATAATAATAGATTATTAATAATAGCTTGGTGCGTTCATGGAAGAAGAGCTTACGATTCAGAAGGAAAAACTGGATGATAATCCGCACATGCCAGAGGAACTTGCAGAAACAATGAGAAATCAGGGTTATCATTTTGTTGGGAGGCATTCTGCAACAAAAATATGTGGATACACATCAAGCAGTTTGAAGAACGGCGATTCCTGCTATAAGCATCAATTTTATGGTATCAGGAGCTGGAGATGCATACAGGCAACACCAGCTATAGGATGCAATCTTGCATGTTCATTCTGCTGGAGAATAATACCCGAGGAGATGGGATTCAAATGGAACGAGCTTAATGCGGTTAAGAATTGGGACGATCCAGATGCGATAGTTGAAGGATTGGTTGAAGAACACAAAAAGATAGTGAGTGGATACAAAGGAAATAAAGACGTAAACATGGAAAGATGGAACGAATCTAGAGATCCAGCACATGTTGCGCTGAGCCTTACAGGAGAACCTTTATTCTATCCAAAAATGAATGAGCTTTTGTCTGCTTTCCATAAGAGAGGTATAAGCACATTCGTTGTAACAAACGGTACTATGGTAAATGCACTCAAGGAGCTGAGGGTAATGCCTACGCAGCTCTATGTCTCAATACAAGCACCTAACAAAGAACTTTATGAAAAGATGACAAGACCTAAAACGTTGAGTGCAAAGTGGGAGAACTTCATTTCTTTTCTGGAGATATTCTCAGGTATGAATACAAGACGTGTATTCAGACTTACCCTGGTAAAGGGAGCAAACTTAGAGGATGCAAGAGGTTATGCAGAATTAATCAGGATAGGAAAACCACATTATGTTGAGGTCAAAGGATTTGCATATGTTGGAGGAGCAAGAAATGAAAGTAGGGGGCTGTCTTATAACCAGATGCCTAGCAAGGAAGACATAATCAACTTCTCAAAAGAACTAGCAAAAGAATCAGGGTACATAAATGCAGATTATCATGAAAGCAGCCATGTAGCCTTATTATGCTCGGATGAAAGTGTGATGGAAAATAGAGTCATTGAATTTGAGAAATGATCCGATGCAGAAGAATGAAACGCAATTTTATGACATAGAAAGCACGCAGAAGATAAGAAGCGCTGCGGATTACGAAAAAAGAGTAAGGACAGTAAGGCATGCGATAATGCTACTGCTCGGAATTAGTTTTATAATTTTTATAGCGATAGCCGCTTTTGCAGTTGTTAAAAGCGGGGTAGGGAACTTTATCAGGGCATTCCACAGCATAGAACCATTGTACTACATAGCTGCAACACTTGTCCTGTTCCTCGGATACATGATAAGGTTCCCTAAGTGGGAAATGTACATGAAAAGGTTGGGAATAAAAATAAACAGAAGAAAGAATCTTGCCATATATCTGTCTATGTATTCGATGGACATAACACCAGGTAGATGGGGGAGAAGTATCGTAGCTTATACAATAAACAAATTGACTGGAGCTAAATTTTCGGCGACGTTCCCAGCCATAGTAGTGGACATATTTACTGATTTTCTAGGTTTTGTGGTCATGCTGACAATAGCAACAGTATTGGTAAAAGGATACTATGTAATAACTGCCATACTGATAGTACTTCTGCTCATACCATTTGTTTTCTTTTACAGCAGTACGTTATTCAACATCGTACAGGGGAAGCTCAGAAGGGTAAAAAGGCTCAAGGGTTTTTTTAGAGCTGCAAGATTATACTTTAAAAATCACAAACGGATGGGAGTTGATGTTTACGCGTATTCTATGGTATTCACCATACCGGCAATGTTTACAAACGGCCTTGCGCTCTATTTAGTCATATTGAGTTTTGGAGTACATATAGGATTGATGTATCTGCCCGCAGTATTGTTTATATTCTACTTTACTTTGCTTTTGGGAATGGTTACTGGAGTTCCGGGAGCTTTGGGAGTTACTGACGTAGCAATGGCAACATCATTGACGTTATTCTTTCAAAGCTTGCCAGCATCGTATGACATAACAAGCGCAACGGCGCTTGGACTCGCGTCTGTCGTTACAATATTTTATAGAATAATAAGCATTTGGTTTGTACAAGGATTCGGAAGTGCTGCGCTTACTTATACATTCAAGTATTGGAAATCCTGAACAATCGGGTTGCTTCGTCCTCTGCAAATGTCAATTTTCCGGGAATTATGATAGATATTTTCTTTCCATTGAAATAATCGTTTTTTAACAATGACTCGATATCTGAGAATAATATTAGTTGCGTTTTCATCCCTATATCTCCCAACACAAAAATCTCGGTTGACTCGGTTATGATTTTGTGTTTTCTCTCATTTTCTGCTTTTAGGAGCAGGTCTAACGCAGTTTTCAAATCCATAGTGCTGTTTGTTTTAGGATTGACATCTACAAGAAGTAGGGTGTGTTCATCATTGTCAAGATTTATCTTTATCACATCTATGAAGGATACGGGTTTGTACTTCTCACTCCAGAAAGGTATAGTGGTTATTCTTCCGAATTTATATATGTCCAATCTACTTTCGCCTATCGCCGCGGAGAATATCGAAGATGAATGATACACATGATAAGCTATTTTCAAGGATTTCGCAGAGTCGAGTATTATGTGATGTGTTGTTGCTACCAATGGATCCCCCGGTATTAGTATTGCAATGTCCTTAGTTTTCGCATCTTTTATTGTTTCTTTTACATTTTCTTCAAGCATATGCCTATCCGCAGTAATAAGTTTTCTTTTTGTCTTTTCTTCTATATAGCTAATATATTCAGGAAATATCGGAGCCGTGTAAGTGTCTATCAGTATCGAATCGCATGTTTGAAGAACTTCCAAGGCTCTAGCAGAAATGTCTTTATTCTCAAGGCCCAATCCTACAAGAAAAAGCATTTTTCAATCCCTTATGCCGTTTGGAGTTATTTTTATAACTGCCTCGCCTTCAGGCATGCTCGGTGAATCCACAAGTCGCACTATCCTTTTGTCTTCTTTACTTTTTCTCATATACAACCGGGTAGTTGCAGCGTGGGCCATTATGTTACCACCAACAGGTGTTGTTGGATCTCCGAATAGTATTCCGGGATTGTCCATGACCTGGTTGGTTATGTACACCGCAAGGCCGTGAGTATCTGCGAGGTTCTGAAGTTTGTGTATGTGTGAATTCAGTTTCTGTTGCCTTTCACCTAAAGCGCCTCTGCCAAGAAACTCTGACCTGAAAAGTGCCATCATTGAATCTATTATTATTAATTTAACGTTCTTTTCCTGTATTACCTTATCAGCACGCTCTATGGTAAGTATTTGTTGTTCCGTAGTTTCGGCTCTTACGACTAGCATGTTATCAAGTGCGAGTTTAGGGTCCAGTCCAGCCGCAGTTGCGATGGTTTCTATCCTTTCTGGCCTAAAAGTGCCTTCTGTGTCAATGAACAAGACGGCTCCTTCAAGCCCGCCTTTGTCTCTTGGTAGTTGCACATTTACAGAGAGTTGAAATCCAAGTTGGGTTTTTCCAGATGCAAATTTACCATAAGCTTCAGTTATTGCTTTTATTTCGAGACCGCCACCCAAGAGCTCGTTGAGGTCTTTAGATCCAGTAGTTATCCTTCCTATCAATTTTCGTTGATCATAAATTTCAGAACCGGTTGAATACACAACGGTTGTTGCCTGTTTTGCTGCATCAACAGCCTTTTTAGCATTGTCAACACTCATTCCCGTTAGTTCGGATAGATCATGAGGGGATGCCACGGCAATCTTCTCAAGAGTATCGTACCCAGACTCTCGCAGTTTTTCAGCTGTAGTCGGTCCAATTCCTGGAAGATCCTCCAATTCCTTTATGTTCTTTTCTTTTGCTTCTTTTGCCATGTAACCATATAGTATTTGGTAGGGAAAAGTATATAATTAGAAGTAATACGCAAAAAACATGCAAAAAGGAAGAGGCCAGCGCAACATTGCGCGCTGGCAAGGCGACCAGTTATACCCTTCCTATGTAGAACCCGTAGTTACTATATCTTCCCACGGTTTTATAAATCTTTCCAGCCAACCTATTTGTTACACGAATTGGGTTCGTACATATGGGCTCGTGGCTCAACGGTAGAGCGCCCGCTTTGCAAGCAAAACAAACATAATTTGCCTAAAATGCGGATGGTTGCGGGTTCGAATCCCGCCGAGTCCATCCTGCTGTTTTGTCGTCGACAAAAACGACAGTTACGTCGGAGAATGTGATTCGCACCTGGTTTATATACCCAGGTGCGATGGACTTCCTGCTATTTCAATGAAATGTTTTTCCCTTTTCAAGCATCTCAATAATCTTATCGATCTTTTCGGATCTCTTTTTCTCATCTTTTGTATTACGGAGCCTGAATATTATTGCATAGGTATTGGCCCTGTTTAGCGTCTTAAGGAATTCTCTCGCTTTCTTATTTCTATTTACCTTTTTCAGAAAGTCCTCTGGAAGTGTAGCGGTTCTTTGCGGCGGATAAGCAAGATCCCATCTACCATCTTCCTTTGCATCTTCTATCTCCTTCATACCACTAGGTTTCATTCGCCTTTCCCTAACCAGCCTTTCTGCATGATTTCTATTTACTTCTGACCATATGCTCTTCTTTCTTCTAGGACATATCCACCAAAGTGCATATTCATCTGTTCCTTTCTTTGCCTGTCCAGTAATCCAGCCATAGCAAAGCAATGGACCTAAGACCTCTGTGCTCTTGAGTGCATTTGAGTTAAATCCCTTCTTGTAAATCTTAAGCCATACTCCATCGCTCTTACCGTGGTTTCCCTCCAGCCATATTTCAAGATCCCTGGAAGACTTGAATGCAAGCACGTTATTCATGGTATTGTTTTGTAAGTTGCAGCATATAAAAGCTATCGGATGGGACTGCAGGATATTCTTGCAAGTGTGCTGAGTGTACTTTATATCTCAAAAAGATATATTTATATATCTATTTAATACATAAATAACTATGAAACAAATGCAAACACAAATAATGCACTCGCCAACATTGGATACTGTACTAATGGTAGAGCATACGCTGCAGGCTGCAAAAGAGGTTATCAAGATAGCCGAGCTTAAACGCAGGTTGCCCCGCAAGGTGATGCACCAAACCCTTATGAGAATACTGGATTACCTGCAGGCAAGTGGCAAGATACTGATAACCACAAAGGGGGTTGTCTGGACATACACTCCGAAGGATATGATGGAGAAACTGAAGAAAGGAGGACTGGAACTATGAAGCCTTCAAGATCCATAAGAGTCATTCTTAAGGATCAGGCCAAAAAAGAGTACGAAGCGCTGTCTAGAGTTGTTGAAGAGCAGAGGAAGAAGGGAAAGGCGAACTCGGAGGAAATGCAGCTATTGAAATCGATAGACAAGAAGGTAGCGATATTGAAGTATAATCCAGCATATGGGCAGAATATTCCGAAGGGTCTCATCCCTAAGACGCTTGATGTCGATAATCTCTTCAGGGTAGAGCTGACACACTACTGGAGGATGCTCTACACGATCAGGACAAACGAAGTCGAGATTGTAAGTTTTATTCTATATATACTCGATCATCCAACTTATAATAGACTCATAGGATATAGAGGCAGATAGCTGCGTATAGCAACAGCATATAAAAGCTAACGGATGGGACTGCACGAAAGGATGCAGTGATGCCGAGTCCATGAAGTCCATCTTCCGCTGAGTGTGACTTACAAAATAGCGAATTGGTATTTGTTGGTAAAAGTCTTAAACACCAAATCTATAGAAAGTATTAAATATGTCTATTCACATAATAATTATGTGATAATATGCCAAATATTACTTTAGTCGTAAGTGAAGAACTTAGGAGGGATATGGAAAAACATCCGTCGATTAAATGGTCAAGTGCCGTAAGAAACATAATAGAGCAGAAGCTTGCCGATTTCAAAGAGTTGGAAAAATTAGCGGAAAAGAGCAAGTTTACCATAAAGGACTGGAAGCTCATAGAAAAGAAGGTATCGAAGAGCATGGCAAAACACGCAGAGGCGCTTCTTGATGAGAGTAACAGTTGATGCGAATATACTGTTTGCCTGCCTGATAAAGGATTCTGCTACCAGGCGCCTGGTTCTCAATCCTACACTTACACTTTTTACCCCAGAATTTCTTAAGGATGAACTGGCAACCCACATCATAGAGATCAAGGAAAAGTCAGGGATGAACGACGAGGAACTATTACTCATGATTCAGAAGGTATTTGCCCAGGTAACGTTTGTGCCAGACAAAGACCTTAAACCTTTCTTGAATGCAGCTGCTAATCTGATTGCAGACCCAAAGGATTGGCTGTATATTGCATGTGCATTGCATGAGGACACGGTAATATGGAGCAACGACAATGATTTTGGTTCACAGAAGAGAATTAGAATCCTTAAGACAAAAGAACTTGTTTCGATTGTTGGTTCGCTGTAAATAAGCGCAGATAATCGCTTATGCTGTTGTAAGCTCTTGCTTATAGTGACATCATCCCACCAGTAAACGATGTGGGATTTCCAGCTCACTTTGTTAAAAGTTTATCAGAGAACACCCAATCAACAAAGCCAGAATTTTACAAACCTTTATAAGTGATGCACAATGAATATTATCTGATATTATGGCAGTAAAAGAATCACGGAAAAACTTGAAAAAGGGAAAGGACAAAAAGTTTGTAATTGCTTACCTGTTGACTTGGCTGACAGGAGTACTGATTTTTATGGTAAGCAAACCTTCAGACAAAAGACTGAGATTCCATGCACTTCAGGCAACAATGCTCGGCATAGCCATAACGGTTCTAAGTTTCATACCTGTAATAGGTTGGGTACTCGCGTTCTTGCTATGGCTTGCAGGAATGGTGACAGGTGCAATGGCGTACAATGGAAATGATGTTAGCCTTCCGATAATAGGAGGATATTCTGAAAAATACGCATGATGTCACAGTGAAGGAGATCATAAATGCGTATAGATAAGAGAGTGTACCTGTACGCTTTGGCGATAATGATCGTATTAGCGTACGGTACTTTTGGCACTTACGAACTAGGCAAAAGCAGCAACTTCAATGTTAAAGTGGATTCGCTTAATGAAGCACTTTACTTCACAGTGGTGACGATATCCACAGTGGGTTATGGGGATATAACACCAGTTACAGAGCTTGGAAGGATTTTTGTAATAGTTTTAATAATTTCTGGTCTCAGTATATTCCTTAGTGCTGTCACGATGCTTTCTGGTGAGTTTCTGAGTTCTAGAATAGAAAAAATATATACGGGTTTATCGACACTTGACAAAAAGAGACTTAAGAAGCACATTGTTCTGATAGGCTATGATGCTACGAATCAGGTAGTTGCGCAAAAACTAAAGGAACAGAAGAGGAACTTTATAATAGTTACAGGAGACAAACCCACAGTAGATACACTGAAGGCAAAGGGTTATCCCGCATACCTTGCCGATTACACAATAAAGGCAGAGATGGAAAAGTTTGAGCTCAGCAGAGCAACGGATATAGTAGTAGATCTGAAGGACAGTTCGGAAACGGTTTACGTAGTGCTTGTTATAAAGAAATTGGCTAAGGATGTGAAGACATCAGTAGTAGCATACAGTGGAGAATCACAGGAGCATCTTGCAGATCTCGACATAGACAATGTAATAAATCCCATAACAATAGCCGCAGGAATGTTGACGGATGTTCTGGACAGAGATCAAGACATAGTATCTAGAAAGAAACCTAAGAGTAGAAACTTATAATGAAGCACTGACATTTGAATCTTGCAGAAATAGATTTAGGCTTTTGTTTCCAATTATGTTCTTGTGATGTAATGATTAAAATAAGCATTAATCCCGAGAGAACCGCTCTTGTTATAATAGACCTTCAGAAAGGGATTGCTAAAGGGAGGATTCTCGAGCCATTTAGTGGAGAACAGGTAGTAAAAAACGCATCTAGACTCGTGTCTGAAATGCGAAGAAAGGGCTCATTCATAGTAGCGGTACACGTAGGATCACGAGACGGAAAGGATATGCCTTCTGTCAATTCTGAGAGTAGTATGCACATGTCAAACATGCCAAACGACTGGATGGATATAGTTCCAGAACTCAGTATAACAGATAATGATCACGTAATATTGAAGCATAGCTGGAGTGCGTTTTATGGTACGGACCTTGATTTGCAACTCAGAAGAAGACACATAGATACGATTGTGCTTTGTGGCATATCAACAAACATAGGAGTAGAATCTACAGCAAGAGATGCATTCCATCATAACTATAATCAGATCTTTGCAACAGATGCAATGGCTGCGATGAACGTTAAGGAACACGAGAATACTTTGGAATTCATATTTCCGCGCATGGGAATAAGAGCTACTACAGAAGAAATCATAGAAAGTCTGCAAAACAAGTGACTTCAGTCACTTGTTTAGTGATTCCATATTTATTACGAATCTATATTTAACATCGGATTTCAAAACTCTTTCGTACGCCTCGTTTATTTTTTGTATCGGAATTAGTTCTATATCGCTTTTTATCCCATGTTTTGCGGAATAGTCAAGCATCTCCTGTGTTTCTTCAACACCACCAACTATCGAACCAGAAAGAATCCTTCTCCCATGTATCAACGTTTGTGCATTTATCTGATGGGGTTTGTTTGGCAGGCCAACAAGAACCATCACTCTGTCTCTTTTAAGCATTGACAACATAGAATCTATATCGTGCTGAGCCGAAACCGTATCTATTATAAAATCAAAACTGTTTGCTTGCTTTTCCATACTTTTCTTATCGTTGGAAAGAACCACCTCATCTGCACCGAGTCTTAGTGCATCTTTGACTTTTGAGTCTGAAGTTGTGAAAACAACAACCTTAGCACCCATAGAATGGGCAAATTTTACGGCCATGTGGCCAAGCCCGCCAAGACCCACAACTCCAACCTTTTGTCCAGGCCCGACTTTCCATCTTTTCATCGGAGAGTACGTAGTTATTCCGGCGCATAGTAGAGGAGCAGTAGATGCCATGTCAATTTTTGGATCAAGTTTTAATGCGAATCTTTCATCTACAACTATGTTGTTAGAATATCCACCATAAGTTGTTCCGCCTATTTGTTTTTCAGTAGAATTGTAAGTCCATGTAGCTTCATTGCAAAATTGCTGATCTCCTGACATGCATGAGTCACATTTTCCACACGAGCCAACAACAGTGCCAACACCAACACGGTCTCCGACTTTGAGGTTTTTGACTAAACTTCCAACCTCTTTTACAATACCGACTATTTCGTGTCCAGGAACCATTGGAAAGGATGATCCATGCCATTCACTCTTTGCAGCGTGTATATCAGAATGGCAAACTCCGCAATACTTTATGTCGATAAGTACGTCAGATGCGCCAACTGCGCGTCTATTAAATGCGAACGGAGACAATTTTTCTCCAGCATTATGAACTGCATAACCTTTCGAAACTATAGTCTTATTTGTAGTCATTTTTCCACCAGGATAAGTATTAGTTAACAATAATTTTAAACTCTGGCTTTTATTTTGCTTTTTCGAATCTATGGAATGAAAACAATTAAATAGAATACATGAGCTGAATATTCGATTTGATGAGAATTTATTCTGAAAGTATGAGATTGGAGTTGGAGGGACATTCGCTTTATGAAGATGGGAACGAAGTTAAACCTACATCAAGGAAGCTTTATGAAATGAAGGATGTGCTGGTAAACCCTGAAATAATAAATGATTCGGATAGAAATGATGAAACGTATTTTATGTACAGGGCAGTAGGAGTTGAAAAAAACAAGGAACTTTTTGAAAAGCACAGCATGAGATATGATGTGACATTGATACAGAAGTATAATTTGGGAAAAGAGTTCAACAAGACAGTAGGACATTATCATCCAATAGCGGAAGATGGACTTTCTTATCCGGAACTGTACGAGTTTATTGAGGGAAAAGGAGTATTATTGTTGCAGAAAAGACTTGGTAAAGGATTTGATGTGAAGCTAGTTCATGTCAACGGTGGAGATAAGGTTCTTGTACCGCCAAACTATGGACACATAACGATAAATACAGGAAATGGGCCATTGCTCATGGGAAATCTTGTAAATGCGCATTTCAAATCAGAGTACAAACCGATAGCAGATATGCATGGAGGTGCCGTATACGTAATGACTGACGGTTCTATAGCGAATAACGAACTGTACAGTGCGGTGTCTTTTGAAGAAGTTAAAAAAAGCGAACTTGCAGAATTCACTGATAGGGAAAGATGCATATACGACTCGTTTCTTGACTCTCCTGATAGTTTTGAATATCTCAATAGGCCTAGCCTCCTGAAGCTAATCTGATTTATGATCTAGATTCATATGTGTAAGAAAGTGCTTTGTAGTAGCTTTCCGTATCGCCAACGTTGAGCCATTTTTCCTTCTCGAGAAGTACACCATAAACCTTCTTGCCATCATTGATTAGTTTTTGTATGCCATACGTGAGCTCGAGTTCTCCTTCTGATGATACGGTTTTTATCGCTTCGAAGATTTCTGGGGAAAATATGTAAACTGCAGATAGCATAAAATTTGATTTTGGTTTTTTGGGTTTCTCTTCAACACCATTTACCATGTAGATTTCATGATTCATGTACGTGCCGGCACTTTCAACCTCCGCTATGCCGTATCTAGAGGGATTATCTGTTTTTCTTAGAAGAAGTACGCACGCAGGTTTCTTCTCTGAAAAAAGACCTAGAGCTTCCTTATAACCTCCTGTCAGCACGCCGTCATCAGCGTGGACTAGGATTGGATCTGGTCCGGCAAACTCAGCAGCTTTTAATACCGCATCTCCAAATCCCTTCGGTTCGTTCTGAAAAACAAATGTTATGTTTTCCCTTCCAAACAGATAGTCCATGAGTATGTTTTTGTGTTTTCCAACCACGAAACAGAAACGGGATATTCCGGCAGCTCGTATGGAATCCAAAATAAGATCGACTATAGGTCGCATCGTACGAGACCCGTCTTCCTTTGTGAATAATGGGAGTAATACTTTAGGCATAATTGAAGTCATGTGCTTCATCCTGCTGCCTTTTCCAGCAGCCGTTATGACTGCTTTTATTACGGTTTTGACCATTCAATCGAATGTATTTATACATCTAGCTATTAAAAAGTAATCTATGCCGCACAAGAAAGTACTTATGCTTGAATCCGGTTCATTCAAGAACATCGGAGGCGCAGCCAAGGATACTTACAAATTGTACAAAAGACTTAGCAAATGGTACGAGATAGACCTGTTCGGAGATTTTTCTAAAATAGATAAAAACATCGAAACAGTAAGCAAGATGGAATTCTTGCACAGAAAATATGACATAATAATGTTGAATTCCATAAGGGATGTTTTATTTGTAAATAGATACAGACATATCCATAGAAAAGGAAATGCGAGATTTGTTTACGTGGATAGAGGAGGGGTTCTTACAAACCTTTCTTCAGCAGGGGCAAGAAAATTACTGCCTAAAACGATACTGAGAAGTTCCCTTATCTCCTCTATGAAAAAATGGTTGGATTACTATGTTGCCATATCACCGCTGCAGGAAAAACTTGCAAAAAAATATTTTGATGAAAACATAAAAATAAAGTGTATACCGATAGCACCACACGATGAGTTCAAGGTTATGAAAATCGGTAAGAATTACACTGGAGCGCTGTGTGTTGGAAGACTTGATGAGAGACAGAAAAGGCTCAGTTTCATGATAAGAGGAATTGCGAGGGTTATAGAGCAGCATGAGGAGCTAGAAGGCGAAGAACTTCTTAGAATAGTTGGAGAGGGGAGAGATCTTGAGAGGTATAAGGTTCTCGTGGATGGGTTAGGATTGGGAGCTAATATAAGATTTTTAGGTTTCCTCACAGGAAACAAGCTCGTAGAAGCGTATAACAATGCAGGTTTCCTTGTTTCAAGCTCGGTGTGGGAATCTTTCGGAAGGAACTTCATAGAAGCAATGGCATGCGGCTTGCCGTTGCTCATTAATGATAGGATAAATGTTGAAATAAGCAGCAAACCAAAGAGGAGTATGGTAAAGGGAGGTTACAACGGCTTGGTTTACAGATGCGATGATATAAGTGATTTCGCAGAGAAATTCTTTAGACTGTATAGCAATGATAAAGAAAGATCAAGATTTGGCTCGAATGCTCTTTCATACTCAAAGAACTTCTCGTTCGGTAAAGTAATTGGTTCGTACAAAAAAATATTTGACAGTTTATGAGATTATTTCCTTCTCAGATTAAAATATTGTTCTATCAATTTTTTGCCGTTGACGTTTAGTGTTTTTATGCCTTCTATGTACTTAGCATCAAGTCCAGAATTACATTCTATTATCAAACTGTCGGCCAGATCTGGATCTGGAATTATTTTTAAATCGTCAAGCACCTTTGAGTTTATGCCGATGATGACTCCACGAGGCTCTGTATTATGCATAGCAGACAACCTGTTTCCTACGTAGGCGATATCAAGTAATTGTTCGTATACAATTTCGAATAGCGCACGTTGATCTTCAGGCAGCCACGTTGGAATCCTTATCGATTTTGGTTTAGGTTCATCGCCGAACTGTATAAGCATAGCTAGTGAATTAGCGTACTCGGACTTTATTCCCGAATTTATTAGAATGGATACCATTCCGCGGTAATCCTCATTCATCATGGCATAATCTTCGGCCTTGGAATATGCTGATGAAAAGCTACTGAAGTTGCTGAACTTCATAACATCCAATCCAGATTTGCTGTACCATGTTTCTAGCTTCCGACTCCAGGCTGGAGCCACGTATATGAAACCTGTACGTTCCCTATCGGTTGGAAGTATTCCAGTATCAAAAAGTGTGTAAAGAACCTGTGAACTAGTTCCGTGCAATCCTAAAGGATTTCTTTTCGGAGGCATAACGGGATCGTAATATTCACCTTTACGAATCAGTTTCGATATGTGAGCTACGCTGAGTTTACTCGATGCGCTTTTTGCATTTTGGTCATTGTGTTGACTACTTTTCCTGTTCATGTTAAGCATTTTACTTCATTCCGCAGTCACCCGCGAGAATCTCAAGCATGGAGACAACCTCCAGCCGTCTTATCGTCTTCCTCGCTGCTGTGGAAACCTTCCTGTTGCTGTGCTTAGCCGCATGGCTTTTCAGATAAACTACAGTTTCCTCCCTGCTTTCAGGGAACGCCATAGCGTACTGTTCAAGCTCGTCTATTAAACGAGCGTCTGCCCTTGCACCATAGAGCAATAGCTCTAGAGCTTTAGGCTTCTCACCACCCACAATCATCCCCCACCAAGTAATCTTTTACGCTGGTTTCAGATATTTAAAGCTATTGTTTTTGTTTGGTTTGTTTGAGGGGTAGCTCCTTGCTTGCTATCTGTGCATACCTAAACATGCCTCCGGTTTCTATTATGTTCGTTATAAAGACTATGGCAACTATTACATCGAGGAATCCTGCTGGTGCTCCCAAAGAGGGAGTTGACGCCACTAATATGGCTATTATTATTGGTGACAATCCCCTAGCAACATCAAACTTTGCCAGTACGACCTCGCTTCGGTTAGTCTCTGAGTTGGTAAAGAAATTTTTGAGCATGGGCACGAATACCCACCTAAGCACAAGTATGATTGCAGATATCAATGCAGCCACTATTACGGTTATTAGAAGCCCTGAAAATGAAATGTTAGGGGTAAACAGCAGGCCGACATAAACAAAAAGGAATGTGCTTATGAAGAATGTTATCTCCTTCTGGTACGATTGTATGTGTGAGAATATAGGCTGCAGTCCATACGCATATCTTTCCGTTCTTTTGGATAGGCGCGGTATGTTGACAAAGCTCAGTCCGAAAACGAAAACTGCTATCGCACCGTTGAATCCAAGCGCTTGAGCAACACCGTAAGTTGCCAAAACAAGGGTTATCGTAAGCATCCAGCTGTACTCTTCACTCTGTTCCTTGAAACTTTTTAGCATGAAGGTCCAGAATATTGCGGATACAATCCCAATAACAGATGACATTACGATAAAGTCGAATAGGCTTACGGGTATCACATCGAGATTAAGGTGTTGTGTTGAAATAAAACCCATCATGAGCAATGGCACTATAAGCTGGAGCAGATCCGTAGCTATGCCTTCGAAGAGTAGTGCAGTCTTAAGTTTGTTATTTGCCTTGGACAATCTAGTAAGCGTGGGCACTATGGCAGAGCTTGGTCCGGATACAGCGAACCCGGCTATTAGTGCGAATGCAAGATTCCATCTGAAGGCTAGCCAAAGGGCGAGAGCTATTATCAATCCCGTTACAATTCCTAAAGAGAAGATAAACTTTGATGTGTCCTTGAATTCCATATCAGATATCTTAATGTTTATACCTACATCGAATAGTATGAACGCTATGGCTATTGCGCTTACATAAGAAGCAATGCTTACTATGAAGGAGTTGCCCTGTGCGTATACTATGTGAAGTATAGGGCCTAGCAGCAAGCCTATTATCAGTAGCGGAAGCGTGATAAGTATCTTTATTCGGTAGAATAGAGCATTGAGCATGTATCCCATAAAAACAATTCCGGAGAATAGTAGGAATACAGTAGTTACGTCAATCATTCAAAAAACCTAGAGCTTTTTCTGCTCCCATTGTTTATTATTACTCTGCCAATTAAGTTTTTTATTAATGTCCTTTATTAGCGTGAGCATCTTGCGCTCCCTCTGTCTCGATATGTAGAGATAAACTTCATCCTTTGTGCCTTTTGTCATGAGTACGTAGACTTCTCCTGTTCTGAAACGTCCCGTTCTACCTCTTCTTTGTATGTCTCTTATTTCATTTGGTATGGGTTCGTAGAAAACAACAACATCGACATTAGGTATGTCAAGACCCTCTTCTCCTATCGAACTAGCTACAAGAACGTTGAACTTCTTTTCCCTGAAGTTGTTTATTGTTGATTTTTGCATTTCCTGCGTTATTCCATCTTTTTTTCCTACGAATGGTTCTGCAGAAAACCCATTATTACGCAGGTACTCTACCAGCATCTTCACAGTTGACCGGTATTGTGCAAAGACTATCGCATTCTTGTCCTTGTAAAGCCTTATTACATCTAGAAGTGCCATGACCTTCGGATGCTCTTCTCCGTGTTTTAGAGCTTCGTCAGCAAGTTTCCTCGCATTGACTATGTTGGCATCTGCTAAAAGCGTTTCGACACTTCTGCTTTTCTTTTCCCTCGCAGCCAAAGAATCGAAATATTTTGAGAAAGGGTATATACCCTCTGTCATAAGTAGATCGTAGGCGTGGATCAGATTTAGCAGCCTTGTGTAACTGAATATGGCAGCAAATTTGTAGTTTTGCGCCTCTATTTTGCTTATGTCATTTCCAAGTTGTATGAGCATGCCTTTCGGCATTCTCTCAAAACTCTTGAACTTCATCAGACCCATTTTCTTTAATGATGTCATGCTGTGTTCTATTCCAGGAGTTAGAAGTTTAGATATCTGTATTATCCTTTCTGACTTGTCAACATCAATAACGTGAATATTGTTTTGCATCACGTACTTTTTGACATCAGGATCACTCGACACCCTGGCTTCTATGTGTTTTATGTTGAGTGCGTCTACCAAAGCCTTTATGCGTTCCTTTTTGCCACCGGGCGATGCCGTTAACCCTACGATTAGAACGTCAAGAACGGCACACTCGTTTGCTATGTATGTGTATGCGTACTTTCCAACTGCTCTGTGACACTCATCAAAGATTGCAGCTCCGAAATCGTTAAGAGTTAGGCTTCCTTCTTTGAGATCGTTTGATACTGTTTGAGGAGTTGCAATTATAACATCAGCGTGCTGTTCATTTTCCCGTCTTTTTGATTTTGATATGGAACCTACAAGCAGCAATATTTTTTCTTTGGGAATGACGAGCATGGAAGATAGTGTGGAATAGTGCTGTTCTGCGAGAGGTTTTGTCGGAGCCAGTAGAAGTGCCTTTTTGCCTTTGGAAAGAGCGTTTGCTATTATTGCGGCTCCGATAAGAGTTTTCCCAAGACCGGTAGGCAGCACTACAAGAGTGTTGCCATTATCAATTATTGAATTTATTATGTTGAATTGATACTCTCTGGGAGAAAACCCATCAGTCCTTATGTATTCAGAAGCGTTTCCTATGTCCTTCCAGCCTGGCATGTTACCAATAAGAACATCGCAAAAGGTTTATATTAATCAATTGGTTGAGTATAAAACAAGCCGCAGTAGCTCAGTTCGGGAGAGCGTCCGGCTGAAGATGGATCTTTTTGATTCTTTCAGCATCAGGAACCGGAATGTCGTCGGTTCAAATCCGACCTGCGGCAATCTATTCAGTATTCGCATCCTACGGGGCGTTTTTGCATGTATATTGACATCAAGAACAAAAATATTATATATTAGTTATACACTAATCATATAGTGATTATATGTATACAACAATCCAACTGGAAAAAAACACCAGAGAGAAGCTTAACAAACTGAGAATGTATAAGAGAGCCACTTATGACGAGATAATAAATGCACTTATGAGTTTGATTCCAGAAGGAGACGAAGAAGGGAAGTACACTGAAGAGTTTAGAGCCTCGCTTTTGCGCAGCATGATTGACATAAAACATGGTGCCACTTATAGTTCTGCCGAAGTCCGTACAAAGTTAGGGTTGTGATGTGATCTACACTGTAGGATATTCTTCTGAGGCAGTAATTCAATTGGAGAAGTTTGACAAAACTGTGACCAAAAGGATTCTTAAGAAAATTGAAAATGCAGCAGTGAGTCCGCATAATTTCTTCAGGCAGCTGAAGGGCCGCCCAGAGTATAAACTCAGAGTTGGTGATTATAGAGTTATTGCAAACATAGATGAACCTGCAAAGAGGATACTAATAAGGACTGTAGGTCACAGGAAGAACATATATAACGAATTGGACTGAAGATTGAAATGTAGGTTCAAATCCGACCTACGGCAATCATGGTTCTAGAGTGTGAATGTGGGCATTTACATTGGAATCCGAATCCTAACGTGTAAATGTAATGCATATATGAAAATTATGAAACAATTAAGAGATACGAAAGTGATATTTAATGCAAAAGACAAACAAGAATGTTGATAGTGCGAAGAGTGCGTTACTATTTACTTCGCTAGGCCATTTTGCAAATGATGGCACTGTGTTTTTTGTACCTGTCATAATAGATTTGCTTGCAGTTAACTACCACGTTGGTACAGAGCTTATCACTGCATCGCTGGTTTTGTTTTATGCATCAATGGCAATAAGCGCAAACATCCTGGGTTCATTGATAGACAAAAGAAATCTCCATGCTGAAGGAATGTCAATGGGTATATTTGCTCTTTCGTTAGGATTGCTTTTGTTTTCGATTGCGATGGGCAATTTTTATATTCCATTTTTCATGTTGTTATCTTCAATAATTACAGGATTTGGTGCATCGTTTTACCATCCTACAGGTTCATCCATATTACAGAAGTACTACGGAAAGGACAAGCTTGGAAGATATCTAGGGATTAATGGATCTGCAGGAGGGATCGGTAGGGCGCTTTATCCTGCGCTTTTCTTTATAATAGCACTTATGTTTCAGTCGCATGCTGATGCGATCATACTTTTCGGAGCCATTGGAATAGTGTTTTCCATCACAATACTTTTTGGGCTCAGAAAGGCCGATGGGAGTTTTGAAAAAATAAAAGAGACAAACAGCCAAATGAAACAGAGACAAGGTGTACAAGGTAAGACCATAAATTTTGGGATAATTCTTCTTGCGATCATATTCCTCGTAAGATCTCTGGCATTTTTTGGGATAATATCCTGGATACCAGAATACATATCATTTGAAAGAGGTATTGGCGCGAGTTTGTCTTTGGGAACAATATTAACATTGATGTTCTCTGGAGGCATATTTGGACAGCTTGTATTTGGCAAGCTTGTTGAGAATCACGACAAAAGAATGATACTAGTTGCAAGTACAATAATATCGGCAGTTTTCATGTTTATGTATCTAGAAACTACAGGTTTTGAATCCTTAACTTCCCTGTTATTATTCGGATTTGTAAACTTCAGTGGATTTCCGATATTCATGTCAATGATATCAGATTATGTTCCGAGAGGCGCAACAACGAGCAGCAATGCGCTGGTTTGGAATTTGGGGGGCACGAGCGGGCAGGCGATAGGACCCCTCATCGTAGGTCTTGTGATAAGAAGTAGCTATTCCAATTTGCCATTGATTTTTGAAATTCTTCTTGCTGTAGCAATAATATCTGCATTGATGGGATTGCTTCTTCCAAAACCAAGAAAGGTTTCCAAGGTCAACATGTTTGGATAATTAGTTTAAGAAAAAGGCTGAAATCGATTGACGACTGAAGCCAGACATGTGCAAACACAATTTGGATTATAATTAATTTAATACTTTCTAAATTACACTATTCCTGATTTACAATTATGCAAAGTTTAAATAAAGTTACCATAGTTCAACAATCGGGGATTCATTATGGCGGGACAATTTGAGTATGGGGCCAGTTACGGGAGGTTAAATGATGAAAAAACAGAGGTTGAAGGGGGTGCAACAATATGGGCGGTTGGAGAGCTTGGCGGAGGCACAACGTACTTTAGCAGAAACAACATGGTCGGACTTTACAGAGAACTACGAAAAAGCATACAGAGAGGAAATGCTCCTGACCACATAATATTTAATGGAGAGCTACTTCCAAAAATACCGAATTACATAACGAGAGGCGGAAGGGCGGAAAGCCTCATGCTCGGAGAGTACGTGAGTGACATAGGCAGCGCGAGCGTATCTATGAAGCCACACATGAGTAGGATAGCCAACCTTGTTGAGAGATCAGGAGACAGGAATGGTATGACGTACGTGATGGGAAACAGTGATAGAGACAACATGACAGTTAAGTACGATCTTTTAGTTTACATTTACAACAGGAAACCCGAAAGACTGTTTGAGCTATTTTATAAAGTATCAGACAGGGTCGAATCTGAAGAGGAGATAATAAAAAGCACGACGAATACGTTGGACCACTATGAGAGAAGGATGAAAAATATTGAAAGTGATGAGAAGAAAAAAAATCTTGAGGCAAGGATAGAAAGAATAAGAGATAAGGTGCGTGCACATCAGAATGAGGTGGACGATTATAGAAAAATAGGCGAAAAATACGTAGAGCTCATAAAACTATGGTTTGAAGAAAACGGAGCCATGCCAGTGAATGATATAATATCAAAATTCAAGGCCTACTCCAATGATGAACTGTTCTTAAAAATTTACTTAGAAAGCATGGGAAGTGATAGAAGGAATGAAACACTCGAAGCGCTTAGGGACGAGTTTGCAAAGGCTAACAAAAATTTAGATGCAGCAAGAAGCAGCAAGAAGCAGGATAATGAAAAAATAGAGGAACTTGTAGAAAAAGTAAAAACATTGGCAAAGATGATGACAAAGTTGGGCTATGAAAACGTTGACAGTGTATCAAGGACTGTTGGAAAAGAGCAGATGGAAACTGGAAGCGGTGCAAGCATATTCAGATTTGTCAATATGATGCCAGGTACTAAATCCTTGAGCACCATTGCTCAGGAACTTTCAATGATGGAAGCTTATGCGACCATACGTGATGTTTTCGGTAGGAGTGCGAGATTGAATATAGTATCTGACAGGCTGTCAGTGCTCAACGTAAATAACATGCGAGTAATGGTCACGTATGATCCGGTGAGTTATTCTAAATCTGTGCGCAAAGATTATTCCAAAGCGATACAGCACGTGATAAACACTTCAGAAATACCAGTAGACATGATCATAAGTGGACACAGTTATAAGGCTGGAGAGGAAGCATTTCCATGGAGAAACAGAAGCTCGAACTATGTTTACAGTGTGGTGCTTCCTACGTTTGTAGATAGGGAAATGGTGTCAAAAGCATGGAACACAGGACACAAAACCCCATTTCTAAGCGCATTTGGATCAATGCCTATAACATCAGGATTCTACAAGATAACATACAATGGAGGCGCATTCCAAACCGAGTTTATGACCTCCGAATATCTGCAGATATCCGCAGAGAAGGAAGCCCAGAGACAGGCGGGGATTTTGATATCCCGTATTAAAAATATCAAGCCTTTGGGGATAACTGAGAGGAACATAGATGACAAAGAGAGGGCACAAGTTGTTTCCAAACTGCCTTCGGAATTGAATAACAGACTCTTGAATGTTATGCTGCTCATGCACGGAATAAATCCTTCTGATCAAAATGCAGTACCGGAATTGCTCAGAGCGGTATCGAAATGTGGAGATACAAAAAACCCGAAAATAAAGGAATTTGCAGATAACATAGTAAGACAGGCAATAAACAGGGAGTACAACTTAAGAAAGATGCACTTCGTTGTTCTGACAGATACGCACATAGGAAGTCCGGGAATGGGAGAACCAGCAACCCGCATACTTGATAGTGTGGTAGGTTATGTTTCAGGATTCAAAGCGTTTAGACCTTTTAATCTCCTTCTCCTGGGAGACAATATAGAAGGCAATCTCAGGAATCACAAGTACGAAGTGAACATTGAAAACAATCAATCTAACGTTGAATTCTTTGAAAGATTTCTAACAAGAAAAGGATTGAACAGGAACTCCGTAGAATTTGAGACGTACATGGAAGAGTACAGGGCACTGATGTACGAAAGACAGGCAATACCAAATCCAGACATTCAGGCTGAGAAGCTAATAAACATAATAAAACCATTATTAAGAAATGCCGGAATGGTGGTTACAGTATCTGGAAACCACGTTAACAAGACGCACGAAGACAGAAGTATGGATGAATCGATAAAGTTAGGCATGCTTATATCTGCAATAATAGGAGAGGATAAAGTTGTCAGGGCTCCAGGAGGAGATTATGGGCATGGTATGTACTTGATAGATGGAAAACCGTTCTTCATGATACATAAACCAAGCAAGGATCCATACAATCAGATAGACAAGGCGGGAATACAGGCAACCACATTTGCAGGAGATGCGCATGTGTTCAGAAAAAGCATAGTTGACAATGGATTTCAATTGGTAAGCCCATGCCTCCAGGGAATAAACTCTTATGCAGAAAGCATAGGAATAGGAGTTTCTGATTCTTTAAGAGGATTTACAATGACATCTCTGATATTCGATGATGAACACAGATATCCAATAGTTAGCGCCACTAGGCTCGTTACACTTAAGGAACTTGAAAAAAGAGGACTAATAAGGGACAGAAACCCGATGATAAAAGAGTTTGAATCACTAAAAAGAGAGATATCGGGCAAATCAAGGAGCGTAAAGCTGAAGCAGGTAGTGGGAACCTGATTTCACCAAATATCTGGAAGGAGCCTGTATCGTACTTTTTTAGAGTATTCACTGTATCCTTTCAGCTCTTTAAGCAACGTTTTATCTTCCTATATGAAACCGGAGGTTCAAACGAATAGTTTCATTGCTAGAAGGTAAATGGCAACGCCATTATATCTTGTTATACGCCCTACCCATTTATTAAATTTATATGAGATGTATAATTGATACAATGGAAAAGGTACTGCTTACTGGAGCCACTGGATTCGTAGGAAAAATATTAGTTAAAAAGCTTGTTGAGAAGGGCTATGAGGTGCATACGCTTGAGAGATACGTGACAGGAAGATACTCGCTTGATGCTCCTCAAAGTGTCGTAAGACATTATGCCAATCTTACAGACTATCCCGCCGTAAGGCATGTTGTAAAGGAGGTACAGCCGGAATACTGCATACACACTGCAGCAGTGAGCGCAGTGAGTTTCAGTTATGATCATTACATAGAAGTTAGTGAAGCGAATTATTTAGGTACAGTAAACCTTGCAGAGGCTTGCTACAGAGATGTTCCACACTTCAAGCAGTTCTTGATGGCTGGTACCAGTGAAGAGTACGGGATGAGTCTGTTGACAACAGACAAAAAGATAGTTGAAGATTATGAACTTAAGCCTAACAGCCCGTATGCAGTTGCAAAGGTGGCAGGAGATCTTTACCTTAGATATATGCACATGGCTTATGGCTTCCCCTACACAACGCTCAGACCTTTCAACACTTATGGAAGAGTCGATAATTCCCATTTCTTCATTGAGAGGACAATAACTCAGATGCTCAAGCAGGACAAGGTTTATCTTGGAGATCCGGATACGGTAAGAGACTGGGTTTATGTAGATGACCACGTTCAAGGTTATCTTAAAGCACTTGGCAACAAGAAGGCGATAGGACAAGAGATACAGCTTTGTACGGGTAAGGGGTACACAACAAAAGAAACAGCCGAACTGATAGCAAAACTTACTGGATTCAAAGGAGAGATAGTTTGGAGAGCTACACCCCCAAGACCTCTTGATGCAAAAGTCCTTATTGGAGACAATACCAAGGCGAAAGACTTATTGAATTGGGAACCAAAGTACAATCTGGAAGAAGGGCTTAAAGCAACTATAGACTACTGGGAAAAAATCTACAAAAAATAGAGATAGTAAAGCAGGGCTTCCCTTGTAAGAGTGTCTTTTATCCTTCCTGATTTTATTGCCCTAGGTATTTCAGATTTCTTTATCTCAACAAGAGTTATTATCTCGTCTGAATCAAGGCTTTGTTTTGTTTTTGACAGTCCACGTGCAAGACACACCCACTCCATAGCGTTGGTTACGTGCGGTGCCATTGCTCTGATGTACAGAACCTTGATCTGTTTTGCAGAGTAACCAGTTTCCTCTTCAAGTTCCCGTCTTGCCGATTTTGAAATGCCTTCTCCTTTTTCCATATGTCCTCCGGGAAGCTCTAGAAGCCATCCTTTTTCATTTGTATTAAGCATTGAAGATCTATACTGTTTTTCTAGCAGTACATTGCCGTTATCCATTACTGGTATTATTATCACGCAGTTGTTTTCGTTTACAAACCGGGATTGGATGTTTTTACCACAAACAGAGTCGTTTGCTTCGGTTACTACAAATTTTCCGTCTGCACTTTCGAATGCGTTTTTAGTGCGTAATCTTTTTGCGATCATTAGATCAGCGATTGTGTTTTTTTCTTTGTTGATGGGTCTTTGCGTACATCCTTTTTTTCATTAATTTGATCATCGTGAGGCATAAGGCGATTACAAGAGCAATTATTATTCCGAGAAATATTCCGTATATTGCAATTTTAATATAAGAAGGCAAATTGCTTATGAAGCGAGGTATGATTATCAATGGTTTTTTAGCCGTTGTATTGAATATTCCGAAGGTTGAGTTTTTGCCTAAAGGAAACGAGATTGTACAGGATGTAGTGTTTATGGAAAACCCATTGGTTTTTTCCCAAGTGCCTTGTAGATGATAAGGAACTACGCCCGTAGAAGCAAGACCGCATGGATAAAACACAGTAACATTTGCAGAAACAGGTCCACCAGTCAATGTGATGTTGAGTGCTTTGATTGGAAACGTGCCATTTATTGAACTAGAAATAGAAGTCAGATTGTTTGTCACATTTGTAGCTGAGATTTCAAAACAGCATGATGAATACGTGCTGATGTTTAGATAAGCACCCATTGAAGGATAGTTAATTATGTATGTGCTGTATGGTTTTTTTGAGCATATTTCAGTAGTGTTCTGGTTACCATTTATCAGTATGTAAATTTTGTTTTCTTGTGGAATAGAAACCAATGGACAAGATGTATTTAATGAGGTTGTATTTGATGTGTAAAAGTTCGCAGCCGGAATTTCATTTTGCCCAAAAAGGTTATTTGTCTGTACAATGAATGTGACTAGTAGTAAAGATACAATGAACAGAATCAATTTTGAAAAACTTTGCATTAAATGAATTAGAGAATGTAAGATATTTAGAAGTATCAGGATGTGATCTGATCACAAATTTTATACAATCGTGTAAAGAGATGCGAGAGATCCTATTACGTTTTTACATCCTATCGAATTGAATTGTGAACGTGAATTCACACCGGTAGTTACAGCCACGAAGTCTAATCCTGCTCCAGATGCTGCTTTGAAATCGCCCAACTGATCTCCAACATAAAGCATGTCTGAAGGTTGGCAGTCAAAATGTGCTATTATATCATCGAAAACACGCGGATCAGGTTTCTTGTAAACGCTCGAATCTTCAGCATGTACATAATCCATGTACTCGTACAGTTTAGTGTGTTCAAGATGTTGTTTTAGAAAATACATAGATTTTGAAGATAGCACAGCAAGTCTGTACTTCTTAGACAGTGAATTCACGACATTCAGAGTGCATTTGAAAGGTTTTATGGAATCCGGATTGTAAATGTCACTGTATCGTTTCATATATTCGTTGATACTTATGTTAGGGAACATGGATTTTATCATTGATGAATGTGGTAATCCCCAAAGAGAGAAGTACTCCTTTTCTGAAGGAACTTTGAGACTCATTGATTTTATAACTCTGACTTCGATCTTGTAAAGAGCTTTACTCGAATTTACCAACGTATCATCATAGTCAAATATGATTACACTGACCATGGAGAAATATCTCCGGATAAATTATTATATTGGTTGTCATTAGTAAAAACGAAACAAAAAACGAAACATACGCATGGATTTAAAAGTATCGATACTAAATGTATATTACTAATGCCTGGCGTAGTTTATGAGCAAACACGGTAGTACAAAACAGGTGATTGTGGATCTTATATCAAAAGGCACGAACAACCTCAGTGAGATATGCAAAGAACTGGATCTTAGACCATCAACAGTAAGCAAGCACATACACGATTTGGAGGATTCAGGAGTCATAGTTCAGAAAGAAAATCCACACATTAAAAAATGGAAGTATTATGCGGTTGTTGGTAAAGAAGATTCAAGAGATGGTGCACAGATTGGGATTTATGAGAATCTTGTTAAAAACCGGTATAAAGTCATATTGCCCGTTTTTGTTTTGATTTTTGTTTTAGGATCTTTTGTTTTCTTTTACACAAAAAGTGTAAGTAACATTTACATACCAGTAAGCATGACAGATCCTCCGCAGGTGCCGGTAGGTACCCAATCATTATACATAAACTACTCTTCAGTAAGTGTTCAGACATACAACGATGGAGCTCAGCAATGGATATCAATCAATACGAGTGGTAGAATAAATCTAATGAGTATAATTAATACTAGCCAGATAATAGCCGAGCTCGGTATAAAACCGGGTTCATCGATAAATGCTGCAAGATTCAATATAACATCGGCAAGCATAACAATAAACAACGTAACATTTCCAGTAATGTTGTCAGATAGGCAGGCGTATGCAACATTGAACATCAAAAACAAGGTTAATTTATCTTCAGGAGTTCTTCTTGACTTTTATCCTGTTGTGATACCTTATTATGAAAATAATACTACGAGATTTGTGATGCTTCCTTCTCTTAGCGCCATGGTTGGAAGGAATCCCTTATTCGAAGGCAATAGAGCTCCGCAAGGATACAAGGCACATGAACCAGATTATAGGATAATGTACATGAGATTTCCCAGCACTGACAGACTCGTTTTTTACTCTGAGAATGTTCCAATCAGTGCAAATGCAACCATGTACGAACGAGGTAATGTCACACAGTTGGACATGATGCTTCACAATTATGGTGTAGAAAACCTGACAGTTTATGATGTGATATTGCGTGGGGATACAAAAGAGCCATTTGTTGCTGATACAGGCAATTCTGTAGAGATTGTAAAAAACACGACAGGAGTATACAGGCAGGATAGCTCCAACATAACAATAAACGCATCTGCTTTCTACCTGAATGCAGGTGCCGGTAGAGCAGGATTTCACATGATTATAATAAAGCCAGATACGCCAGTTAATGAGATACGAATATACGGAGTGGATAGTATAGGTTATCAGTTCATACAAAACCAGACGTTTTATACTAATTTTGAGGTTTACGAAAACGGTACATTGTTAGGAAAGGTTCCGATAAATATAGACCCTAGCAGCGATGGCTTTGCGCTTGGATCGGGAAAGACAGCGAATTTATCATATACAGGATATCTGAAACTTTTTGGTGTTCAGAATAATAACACATACACAGCTTTGGTAATGACAAACCGTGGAGTAATAAACATTAGAGTGAATCAGAAGTAAATCATCCACCCAATAAATTGGGTGGCTTTCCATCAGGTTGATAAGCGTGTTGCACAGCAACGTTGGGCAAACCAACTTCATCGAACAGCAAAGGGGCATTTACGAGACCCTGCCCATTGGGAACACTGAGAAGTTTCTGGTTGAGAGAGTCTTCTCGCCCCAACAGGGATTTTATAGCAATATTCTTGCTTGCATTTCTGTCGGAGTTCACGACAACTCCGCACTTCTTGCAGATGAACAGGGCATAATTCTTACTACTGTGTCCCTCCCCAACAGCACCGCAGTGGGAACAGAACTTGGACGTATGCCAAGCATCTACAACATCAATGGTGATTCCTTTATCAAAGCATCTGGAAAGGAGAATCTGTTTAATCTTGAGGAAAGGAATACGCATAACCTCACGATTGAATTTCTTGCTCTTCTTGCTGAACCTCTTCAGATTCTCAATCGCAATGTCAGCATCATACTTAAGAGCGAGGTTGGTTATGTCCCTTACAATCTCTCCAATGTGGTTTGCAACGAAATTATATTCATCAATCTTGATTTTTCTCAGTCTGGGGAGATTAAAAGAGGACTGCATTTTCGACCTTCTTTCCATGAATCGTTTTCGCCTTGTCCACATGTCAAGTCCGAGATAGTTCTGATGCAGAACCTTCCCATCAGGAGAAAGGACAGTAATCGCAAGGCATTTGCTGTTAATGTCAATCCCAAGAACATTCTTCCTCTGTGGCAGCTTAGTTTCCTCTTTGGAAAGATAGGCGACAATCTGCAAATCAGAAGTCAGCCCATAAGTCTTGCAACTCCATCCTGTCTTGAGAAGGTCGGAATATCTTTGGTAATTCCTATTCTTTACAATAGGGATGGCAATAGGATTCTTAGAAAAAATAGAAAACTTCACAAAAGACATGCTTTTATCGAATGTCTTACAATTGCGAGGAACATTGAATTTGAGAGTTATCCCCTTGGACTTTTCTTTGCTCTTCCAGACACTTCGCTCAATATCGCAAATTATCTGGGAATTGAACCCAGTCCTCTCTTTAGTCGGCACATATACTTTTTTATGGAAGTCCATGAATTTTGGGCAGAAATTCCTCTCATCCCAAAGGCGATTGAACTCGGAAGTTGCAGTCTGAACAACCTGATTCAACACCTTATCCTTCTTGGTGGTAGGATTAATCTGCAAAAGAATAGCTCTTTTCACTCTCTCAACCAAGAGCATATAGTCAGCAATATATATAATACTAAGGCTCTCCCTCACATTCTAAAGAATGTGGTTTCCGAGCCGAGATGAGTTAATGAAACAAAAAAGCAAAGAGTCTGTGATAAACGTAAATCACGTCAGAAAGGTTTACAGGTCTAAGGAGATGGAATACATAGCCATAAAGGACATTTCATTGGAAATTGCAAGAGGGGAGTTTGTAACAGTGCTTGGGCCGTCAGGAAGCGGGAAGACAACTTTGCTTGATGTGATAGGTACGCTGGATACACCCACAAGCGGCAAGGTGCTTATAGAAGGAGTTGACACTTCTGAAATGAATGATGGACAACTTTCAGTACTGAGAAACGAAAAGATAGGATTCATATTCCAATCATATAACCTTGTTCCGTATCTTAATGTTATAGAGAACGTAATGCTTCCGCTTATGGTCAATGGCAATTCTGATGATGAACACAGGAAATTAGCTACGCTTCTGCTCGAGGAGGTCGGCTTGAGCGGGAAACTGGGAAAGAAGCCTACGGAGCTTAGCGGAGGTGAACAGCAACGAGTCGCCATAGTGCGTGCCCTGGTGAATAAACCACACATACTCCTTGCTGACGAACCTACAGGAAATCTGGACTCGAAAACATCAGACGAAGTGATAAACCTTCTCGCGAGGATGAGCAAGGAAAATGATACTACAATACTTATGGTAACGCACGATCCGGATCTTGCGAAACTTTCGGACAGATGCGTGTACATGAGAGATGGACTTGTGGAAAAAGAGATAAGAGTGAGAAAATGAAAATCGTAAAATACACTATACTTGGCATGCTGTTTGTGTTGATGGGAATTGGGATTGTTAGCGCATGCTCTACCGGCACCAGTTTCAAGGTGCTCAATGTTGCATGGGGAAACTCCACAGGCTTCGTTTCGGCAGGTCCCGGAAGCATGGACGTTCCATTGACAGTGAGTCTTGAAAGTTACGGAACCACTTCAGGAAATACGGCATGCACTATAAACAATCTTGAGGGGCAATTACAGGTTTATGGGGATTTATCAAACTTTAACGGATCACAGTATGCAACACAGTACGTACAGCAGGTTTCACCTTCATCCATATTCAACATGGTGTTTTATTTGAATATAGCCCAGAACGCATCGGCTGGTGCTCAGACATCAGAGAATTATTATCTGTACATGTACTACAACAGCAGCAATAGCACGGTAAGGGAAAGCCAAACACTTAATATAGAAATACCCATGCATGGATCTCCAAACATAACATACACACCAAGCAGTTACGGATTGTTCCCTGGTTTAAACAACGTCACACTGAAGTTGTCCAACAACGGAACGGGACAGGCATCCGACATATACAATTATGTAGTGTCATCTTCAGGCGTTAGTGTGATAGGGCAGCCCAAAACAATTGATTCCCTAAGTCCTGGACAAAGTAAAAACGTGAGTGTTCTTCTTTATGTGCAGCAAAGCAGCAATGGAGAACCGGTTGTACTGTCAGTTGATTCACATTACATAGATTCTTACGGACACAACACTACGAACAACAGGGAGCTTGGCATGTACATAGTGCCAGCAAGCCAAAACGTTTACGCGTATCCTTCCAATGTGACTCTTGTTTCAGGAGAAATTCAAAACAAAAGCATAGTCATACAGAATAACGGAATTTATCCCATATACAACGTTTCTGTGCTTTTGACTCCGCAGTCCCCATTGGACGTTCTTGGAAAAAACAATTACATCGTAATACCAGAGATAAATGCCGGTTCTAGCCTCAGTTTCCCAGTTACACTCTATTCGCAGGCTTCATCCAGTTCCACAGTAGACACGATGGATGCATCAGTAACATACGTTATGAATCAGGAGTCACAAAGCATATCTAGAACAATAACCTTCCTTACCCCTGGTGCAATAAACCTCACGCAGGTGAGTTCTACAGTATTGCCATCTGCGCCAGTTCAGGGAAGCATATTTACAATAACATCGACACTTGATAATCTCGGATCAGAGTCGGCAGATGCAGCCAGCGTAACCGCTTATCCTCCGCAAGGAATAAGCATAGTTGGGCAGAACACATCGTTCATAGGAAGCATACCTATAGACACGCCAACTGCATACACCCTCAGTTTCATAGCTTCTCCGAGTGCCAAGGCAGGAACTTATATAATACCAGTAAGCGTTTCCTATCTTAATAATCTGAATCAGAAACTTAACGCCAGTTTCGAGTTTCACGTAAGGATAGGAACCAGAAACATTAGTTTGGCATCAAGCGGGGCTGGAGCAAACGCGTACCAAGGATCTGGAGAATTGACAGTAAGAAAAAAATCTTCCGGACATCCAGTAATCGATATACTTGTTATAGTGCTGATTGTTGGTGCTTCGTATTACGTTTATAGGCGGGTTAAGGGCAAGCAGAAGGTGCGAAAATAAATGAAGTTAAGAGACATTTTCGCTCTTGGAGTGAAGGGGATAGCCGAGAGGAAGTTCAGAACCATGCTTACGGTTCTCAGCATAATGATAGGCATAGCTGCAATAGTTGCCCTCATTTCCCTGGTCTCAGGAATATCTGCAAGCATAGCGCACTCATTGGAAGCAACAGGGCCAACCACGCTTTACGTAGCAGGATTTGGGTCCCACATATTAACCGATGTTGACGTTGCAGAAATAGAATCATTGCCGTATGTTGCAAACGTTACACCAGTTGTATCTTTCAGTGCTAATCTTTCCGAAGCCGGAACACAGACAACTATCACGGTTTACGGAGTTAACAACTACAGCATAGCAGGAACCCTTGGAAGCGTAGATCTTTACTCCGGAAGTGTTTACAACGATACTTCAGTTCCATATGCGCTTGTAGGTTATGATGTCGCATTTCCAACCACTACGCAAACCTCGCCTTCCGTTAGCTTGAATCAGCCTATGTACCTGACAGTGCATAGCCAGAGTGGGAGCAAGAGCCTGACATTGATACCGGTAGGAATATTAAACAAGTACGGGTCTGCTTCTTTCGTTTCTCCAGACAGTTCCGTTTTTGTGCCCATGTCAGTTGCTGAAAGCGTGCTGGGCAAATACTCGTACAGCATGCTAATTGTTAAGGCAACAAACGCGAGCACGGTAGGAGCACTGGACACGCTGCTTTCAAACATATACGGAAACAGTGCAAGAGTAATATCGGTTCAGGAAATAGCAAGCACGGTAGCTTCCATTACGGGTTCTCTGGCGATACTGTTGAGTGCGATAGCAGGCATTTCGCTTCTTGTTGCAGGGATAAGCATACTGAGCATAATGATGATATCGGTGAATGAGCGTACTCATGAAATAGGAATACTCAAATCTATAGGATTCAGGAGAAACGACGTGATGCTTCTTTTCCTTTCCGAAGCGGTTCTGATAGGATTGATAGGGGGAATAGTTGGAGTCAGCGTTGGAATAGGAGGCGCGTACGCTTTGCCTGCCCTGCTCGGCGGAAGCTCACACCAGAGCGCCAGTCCCAGCGCAGGACAAAGTGCATTCGGATCGGGTGGTGGAAGCGCGGGTAGGGGCTCGCAGTTTGTTGCCGTAGGGACAGGATCTCCTCAAAGAACCAGTAATCCTGCTTCTTCTGGTTCTTCATCTATATCGATAAGCCCGCAGGTAAGCCCAGTAGTGATAATAATTGCCATACTGATATCAATAGTGGTTAGCGTGCTTTCGAGCATGTACCCAGCATGGAAAGCTTCAACCATAGATCCGATAAAAGCTTTGAGATCAGAGTGATAATTTTCGTTAGCAGCAAGGCACGGGATTCAGTCCTCCTGCATTTGCAAACGTATTAACTATGAATGGTGCTACTGCTATGAGAATTATGCCTATTATGCCTCCGATCATCATGCCTATCGCCCATGCCTGCGAGCTTCCCTTCAGGTTTCCTGCCGAAGGAAGAAAGTGTGACACAGCATAAAGCATGGCCCCGAATATAAACATGAACAGTGCAGTCACCACTATCAATTCCCTTATGGTATTTGCCACTGAGCAGAGAGTGTATTCCAATGTATTGGATTTGTACGGATTTGATGATACGCATAATGAAGATACACTTGAATTGTACGTAGCTAATGCATAGTTTTCCGATACGTTTCCAGTAGGGTAAGTGTAGTTGAAAACCGATCCTGTGTTTCCGCCAGAGTTGTTTTGAGCGTGTGATGATCCGTTATTTGAAGAGGTTGTATTTTGAGATGACGAAGCGGGAGTAGCTGATACATAAACATAAGCAACAGATTGCGTGTACTCTCCCTGAGCGTCTATCACATTGAGAGTTATTATGTAATCTCCTGGTTTTGTAAATGTGAATAGGTTCCCATACCTCGTGTAACCAGTCAGAGGTGCAACAGAATAGAAATAATTGTATGGGCCTGATCCGCCTCCGGAAGTGTTGGAGAAAGCTACGCTTTCTCCCTGTTTTATGTAAGCCGTGCCCGGATTTAAAGCTGTTTTTGGAGATGGATTGGAGTTTACCACAGTGGAGAACGACTGGGTTTTTCCAGTAGGGGAGCTTATCTTAACTGCTATGTTATTCTTGCCGACTACAGTATTACTTCTATTCAGCACAAGAGTATCGTTAGTGCTCACTTTTTTCCCGTTAACAAACCATTCATACGAGTAGCTGCTGGAACCACCGTACCCATATGTGTACAGACACGTGTACACGTAAAGACTGCCCCTGTCACAATCGAGCATTGAGTTGTACGCATGGCTTGTTTGGAATGTGTACGAACCCGAATCTAGTTTGCAATAGTAATAATCAGGTTGGTAACAATGGATAGTTGCTGCTACAGATCCCAAACTCGCGTTTGCCGTGATGATAACAGACTGTCCCGAGTCTAGCACATTTGATGAAGCGAATATTCCAGTATTGCCCTGTGTTGCATTTATGCCGTTCAAAAAAAACATTAGAAATACGACAAAGGCAGCTGTTCTTTGAAGCATTGGATGATCCTCTTGAGTCAATAATTAAGCGAAAAGGTTTGGAGGGTCAAGGCAATGGGATATGGTGGGGATACCAACAGTAAAAAGACCTTTTCCCTCCAAAACCGTGGTAAGTAGTGATTATAACCAGATATATAAAGCTACCTTTTATTTTAATTTTAGGGACTTGACATTTACATACAACCACCATCGTCAATCCCCATGGTTATCACTTCGGATAAGGCATGAGGTATGCAATCAGGCACGAATAGATGTGGATTGACACCTTTTTCATTCCAATAAACCGGTTGTTTCCAAGACCAAACATGCCCTTCAGCCTTGAGAAAATCCTTTCGATTGACCATCTTTTCCCGTATTCTGGATCTTTTGGTGTTTCAGACTCCCTATGGCCCCTTCCATTTGTCGCAATTACCGCCTTTATGTTCTCATAATGCAGTTCTTTGTATATGTGTGTGGCATCGTATCCTGAATCCGCAAGGAACTTTGTGCTGAATGCAATCCTGAACCTGTTTTTGACTTCATTCAGCAATCCGTGAAAGAACACGGAATCGTGCCTATTTCCAGGAGCGATGAAGAAACCTATTGGAAGTTCATTCTCCGCGTCTGCAATTGCATGCAATTTGTAACCAAAGAACATGTCGTTGGCATTGCCATTTGCATCCTCCTGTTCCCTTTTTGATGGCGTTCTGTGTCCCCATCTAGCATCCTTGTCGAATTTTGAGCGGGCAGGTATCTCCGAACTGTCCTGCGCAACCAATTTGATTTGCTTTCCCTTAAATCTATCCTGAATTATCCAGTTATAGATTTCCTGAAAGATTCTAGGATATGCCCTTTCACGCACTTTTGAAAAAGTCGACGGATCGATCCTCATTTTATAACCCAATATCTTTCCAATGGATCTTTTTCTAAGAACTCTATGAGTTGATAATCTCGTAAGTTCTTCTCCTGTTTTATTACAAGAGCAACTACGTGCTTTGCAAACTTCTTCGTATGCCCAAAGTGCTGCACGACCACCCGTGCTGCCGCACAAACCTCTACTATTTTATCTTTTATCTCACCAATGTTCATTGTATCGATCTCCTGGCAAGGACGACCAACGTCAACAGGAGACCCCACACTCACTGCTTTCAGACGACAAAAAGAGAAGAGAAAACCCCCCAGAGTCTATTGAACGGAAAGATTCTTAATTTGTCAAGTCCCTATCGAAGCTTTCAAAAAGGTTGTGGATAACTATCAAGAACTGCTTTAATTGGTGTAAATGTGGGAACAAAAAATGGTAAAACTGAACAGGTATCCGGAGAAAATTTCTATATGAAGCTTTTAAAGGCAGCGACATCAGATGGCATAAATCGTTTCAGTGTTGGTGCAGTTATATCGAAAGGCAAAAAAGTATTACTTTTCAGAAGAGAGAAAAATGATTTTCTAGGTGGAATATATGAAATTCCCGGAGGAGGTATAGAAGAGGGCGAAACATTAGTAGACTGCATAAAAAGAGAAATTAAAGAAGAGACAGGTTTATCTGTAAAAAATGTAATTGGATATGTTGGATCATTTGATTATTCTTCTGAAAACGGTGGAAAAACTAGACAATTTAATTTTACTGTTACAGTAAGAAGTCCATTAGTAATACATCTTAGTACAGAACATGATGATTACAAATGGGTTACACAAGAAGATTTCCACAGAATAAACCCTACTAAAGAAATGGTAGAGATTTTAGGCAATTTTTGGAAAGGCGGTAATTGCACTACTTAAACGAATAAGCTTTTACAAAAATCTCCCACGAACAAACTTTTCTTACCTAGGGAAACTCTTGATTTCTTTAATCATAATGAGTTTCGTGCTAGAGTATTTTGCGAAAAATATGCATTAAAAGACGGAAATGGAGAGCTTTTAGACAGATTACCTTCAGAAATGTGGAGAAGGATTTCTACAAAAATTGCAGAATGTGAAATAGAAAAAGAAAAATGGCAAAGAAATTTTGAATGGCTTCTAACAGATTTCAAGTTTATTCATGGTGGCAGAATAATGTTTTCTACTGGAAGAAATAAGTATAAAACCGGAATTTAGGATTAAAATGCAAGGTATCATTCAAAAACACATAGATGGCGCAATATCTTCTACGATCAATTTGCCAGAAGATATAAATATAAAGCGCATATCTGATTTGTATTATCAGGCTTGGGAATCTGGATGCAGAGGGATAACCGTTTACAGAGAAGGTTCCCGCGAAGGGATTTTAGTAAAATAGTTTCTTCTCCAAGGTTGGAGGAAGAAAATAATGTCTATGTTGAAAATTATAAAAAATTATCACATTCATTATAAATTACAAACTTAACTTCTCCACTTCGTACTAACAAAATGATCTAGCCAAATCCGCCATTTCGAGTTTTATCAGCGCAGATGATGATTTCTATCTCCATATTTAATGGAGAAATCGCCTAAAATTGCACGAATTGGAGATGAGAGATTGCTAAAGACATGATTCTGAATGCGTTTTCAAGGTAAATTGGGTAAATCACGTTATAACAAGCTCATCCAGAATCTAGATACGGCATTTACGCAGATGTAGGGAGGTAGATGGGGCAAGAGGAAGTGCAAAGACAGCAGGAACTAGGCAGAAACAAATGAGATGTACATAATCAGAGGCGAGATTTACCTCGATTTTGGATTCGTGAATAACTGGGAAAAGGAATTTGAGGAGATGAATGTGGGGAAAGTAGGCGCACCATTCCGTTTTCCAGAGCCATTCATGAAATGGCAGGCAGTATGGCATCAATTTATTGATTGCCATGGATTAGAGGGAATAGCAAGGAGCTTTGCAAAACTGTCGATGATGCTAGAATACGAAGACTACATCACTGCATGGAAGCGTAAATGTGACTTAGATAGTTCCTTGATTAGTGCAATAAATTCGCCCACTGTTTTGTCACATGTTCCCGCGTTACAGATTGTTTGTCTTTACGCGCATGTGAAAAACAGATCCCCCTTCACTTTCTCAGAATTTCCTGAATTCCGAGCCTCTTTGCTTCTTCTTTTACTTCACTTCTCTTCAATTCCCTGATTGCGTTCTGTTGCCTGATCTCATACAGGCGCACCTGAAAGTCAACAGCTCTCTGCGACGCTGCGCCTCTGTATGGATATCTTCCAAGAAGTCCGTTCGTTTTTTCCATTTTTTCACCTCCTCTTATATTTGAGTATTAGTGTTTCTCCAAGGATTGTGAAATCCATTTTCGTTTCATCTAGAGGTTAGGATTTTCTTTTTCCGTATCGCCTTGAGTATGTAAGCTTATTTAAAATATTTAAAGCTTGCTAAAAAAGCGCGGTAGCAAAAAACTAAAGAAACATTCCAAAACGAATATTAACCAGTATAAGCAAGATATAACGGGTAATCTTATGTTCGAGAATGTCAAGGCGGGATGGCGCATGGGTTCTGCTGTGAGGAAGCTGGTATTCAACGATAGGAAGCTTCTTTTATTTCCCATAATGTCAGGCATTGTGATACTGCTTGAAACCGTGGCCATATTCCTCACGTTCTTCCTTTCGCACATGAACTCTAACGCGTTTTACATCATGCTTCCTGTTTATTATGTTGTAGTTTACTTCACATCTGCTTACATACTTGTGGCTATGCTCATAGCTTTTAAGGGAAATTCTGGAAACAAGAGAATGAGCATTGGCGATGCTTTTTCAAAAACCTATGAGTACAAGGTGCAGATATTAGAATGGGCTTTGTTCGAATCGATAATCACGATGATAATAAGGGTGATAGAACAAAGATTGGGGCTTATAGGCTCGGTTATCTTTGGATTGGCAACATCTATTGCGATATCCATAGCTACTACATTCGCAATACCCGTAATAATAGAGAAGAAAACGGGTCCTGTTGCAACGCTTAAGAGTAGCACCCAGTTCATAATAAACAATTTTGGGAAGACTTTCGGAGGGCTTGCATACACTGATTTGTACTCCCTCCTGTTCGTGCTTGCCGGTGTCGGAGTCATATTCATAGGCATAATGTCAGTCTTTGCATCTGTTGTTCTTGGAATAGTGATTGCCGTACTCGGAGTAATGCTGATGGCTTATGGGATGATGCTGGGCTACACCCTGATGAATGTTTACAAGCTTGTGCTTTATGATGCCATGAATGGGGGGAAGCTACCTGAAGGCATAACCATGGACATGGTTAATGGAAGCATAAAGAAGGCAAAACAGAGGAGAAGCATGTTTGGTGGCCCAGTTCAGTGAAAAATAGAACTCCTTCTATGAATGGCGGGTGGTTCAAGCCCATGTTTTCAAGAATGCAGTTATGTCTCTAAGCATAAGCACAGGGCTGGGCTGATAAACGACCTCTATATGCTTTTTGCCGTAATAGTCGAGATTGGAAAGCATCATAGTCATCTGGCTGTCGAGATATGAATGCACGTCTTTTATCCCAAGGCCTTTTGAGATCTTCTCAAGGTATGAATGGTATGCGTGTTTGTCCTTAAGGAACTTGGTCCCGAGCCACGTATCGTAAATGTCCTTCAGTTCATTTCTGTTCGCCATTGTGATTGTTTTGTCTGCAAGCAGGTACTCGAGGCTATAGGATGGAACCGTGACGGGTGGCATCAGCTGCCCGTAGTAATAAAGCAGGTCGGTCATTTGCATCTTCTTAGGCTCTTCGGCAGTGTTTGATACAGAGACTATGTCAAGCTCGATGCCTTTGTACATCATCCTTGAGGATTGTGCCTTCCTGCCTGGAAAAGCACCCTCGTATTTCAGCACGGCTGCGTGTTCATCGAGAAGTTTTACAGTCTTTTTATAAGAGTAGGAAAAGATGTCAAGATCATAAGACAATCTCTGCATTTTGCCGTAGTACAGTTTGTTCATGGCAGTGCCGCCGAACAGGCCGACCTTGCACTCTTCAGTTTCTAGCATTGGAAATATCTCACTGATTGCACGATAAGTTCCTATGTCCTTTCTGAGCTTGTCTACACCCATGCCCAGTTTCAATGCGATTTCATTAAGTTCGATGTTATCTTGCATTAGCCCATCTCCTCACGCCGATGCTGTCGTATATCTTCCATGAAGAACTGTAATTTAAGCTCTTATGCTTGAAAAAATATGAAATCCCGTTGCTTTTGTTGCTGATGTGCAACAGTCTTGAAAGGAACCATGCCGGGGCAAAGCCCTCAAGAACATAGCCTACCCTTCTCACATTGGCAAGTTTTGTGTTGAGTGCGTACGAAAGCATCTCGAGCCAGTCTTCTTTGCTTAAAGGCTTGGCATTGATAGCCCTATACATATCGAAGTAGTCAGCATGCTTGGGATTTGTGATGATGTCAAAAACTGTTTTTGCATAAGAAGACAGGAGGACTTCCTCGCCTTCAACAGTGGCGAAAGCTGTGCCGAACTGCATGTCCGATACGTTAACCGGAATCAGTATTTTGTCTAAAACCCTTATGCTTTTCATAGGATGAGAAGTGCATACGTACACACTCGATTCGACTTCGGTTTTCAATCCGTACAGATAAAGAGCTGAGGATAATCCTATGTACCCCTTGTAGATGTACTGTGCAATGTAGAATACGTTTGCAGTCTTGGAGTAAGTGCCTTTTGATACTCTAAAAAGTTTCTTTTCTGCGAGAAGTTTTCTTATGCCGTAGCTGAGCATGCGCCTGCTCAGAGTTCCACGGCTGACATCTAGCAATTCACCAAATCTGAAAATCAACGGCAGGTTTTCTATTTTGATAAATTTGTTCATTTATTACACTTTTTGTATTAAATAGATATATTTGTCAAAATATTTGAATGTTTCCAAAACCTGGACACTGCCGCAATCGCTGCACGTCTTCAAGGCGTTTCCTGCATCAGCTTTTTTATTCTCAAACCAGAAACTTTCAGCCTTGTATGAGAACAGTCGAATGAATCCGTTTCACGAATATTTTAGCGCAGATGCAATCCCATGGTTTTGATGCCGGAATGTCGGCAGTGCCAAACCAGGTACGTTTGTGACATCCTCCCACCCGTAAACGGTATGGGCTTCCTCTGCATTCATGCAATCACTGCATCCTGCAAAGGATGTGTTTTATCAGTTCTCAGTTCTTCGAGTCCGTTTGCATTCCCAGTTGGAATGTATTTGCGATCCTCTCCCTGAGCGTGACTTTCCCTCTGTCCGAGGGTAGTTGCCATATGCAATATATTTATTGATGCGTTTATGTCCCTGTCCTTTGACATTCCGCATCTCTGGCAGTTATATGTCCTTTCAGAAAGTGGCATATCTTGGATGTTGCCACAATTACTGCATGTCTTTGAGGTATTTCTTGCATTCACTTTTTCTACTCTCAAACCAGCACTTTCAGCCTTGTATGAGAGCAGTTGGATGAACCTGTTCCATGAAGCGTTCTGTATTGACTGTGCGAGGCGGTGGTTCTTTACCATATTCTGAATTTGAAGGTCTTCAACTGCGAATGAGGTGTATTCTGAGGTTACCAGTGTTTTTGACAACTTGTGCAGATAGTCATCTGATTGGTTTGTTATGTGTTCGTATGTCTTTTGGAGACCTGCCTTTGCCTTCTCCCGTCTCTTTGAACCCCTATCTCTTCTTGCAACTCTTTTTTGCCAGATGGCAATCCTCCTTCTCCTTTGTTGCATGAACCTCGGCTTCTCTATCTTTGTTCCGTCAGAAAGTGCGATGAATGAATTTAGTCCCAGATCTATTCCTACTGGATTTGAATTTTCCACTTCTGGAATCCTGATGTCAGTTATCGCTGTGAAGATTGCATAATACTTATCAGCATCCTTCTTGATTGAAAGCGTCTTGATTTTGCCTTCTATTGGTCTGTGCAATTCTATTGGCATAGTCCCTATCCTTGAAACTCTGAGTCTTCCTTTATGAATTGAGAAGGAACCATTGTCCTGTGGATAAGTTATTGATTTGTATCTGTCTCTTGATCTGAATCTTGGGAATCCGACTTCATGATTCTTTCCCTGTTTCTTCTCCTTTACTCTTCTGAAGAAGTTCTGGTATGCCTTCAGAAGCCTGAATTCTATCTCGCATCTTGTCTGCGAATATAGTTTCAAGTACTTCTTGTCGCCATGGATTATTTCCTTCACGAACTTGTTGAATTGAGCCATAGAAACCTTTGTCTTTCCGTTTTTATAGGACTCGGTTGACTTCTCAAGAATCTTGTTATAGAATTGTTGTGCAAGGATTAGACGTTCATCTATCTCCTCCTGCCTTGTGGCATCGGGATAGATTCTGAATTTATAGGCTCTTGTCAGTTCCA
>JAJZIU010000025.1 GCA_021810455.1 Microcaldota archaeon | reverse complement strand
CTCCAAGCTGTGTGTTCTTTACTACTTGGCAGTTGCCAGGGCTTGCCTTTGGCGCAAATGTTAAAGGATTGAAAATTCCCAGAAATGAAAGAGCCCCAAGTACCACTGCGATGATTAGTATGCTCCAACCATAGGTCATCAGGTACTCCATTGCACTTTGAGATTTTCGATAAAACCTTTTCTTAAAAGATTTCACACATCCTATTACACCTTGAAGTTTCATTTTATCACGGTTGCGTGTATCCACCATACCAATTGCTTGTGAATATCACATTTGTTGAGATGCCATCATTCTGATTTCCAGAGTAGTCATTGGCGTTGCCATTCAATGGCCACCATCCGACAAGATTCTGCGGATCGATAGGTACTCCGCCGATGCCTTCCTGGTATAACGCATTTATTGAACTGCTTGATAGGGACACGTTGTAGATCTGAACATTAGAGATATAACCTTGAAACAAACCACCAACAGGCGAAGAAATGTATAGAGGATCTCCAGATGTAGTATCTTCGCTTATTACAGTATTTGCAATGTACATCTTGCCATCATACCCGGTGTATATGGTTTTTGTAGATCCGTTGTATTCTGCAGCAACAAAAAACCATGTTTTACTTTGCACAGTTGTTGCGCTGGTCGTTGTACAACCTATAGTATCAAATACTACGCTATAATTTGAATTTCCACATGCGTTTCCAATCCATATCCCAATCCCGTTTTCAGTATTGAAATTTCCATAGAACAAGATGTAATCTGCAGATGGAGAGGATGTTGTATTTATTTGCGCCCATGCAGTAACAGTCCTATTTGAAGATCCACCAGGAAGAACACGGGTATTTGAAATTTCTATCTGAGATGATCCGCCATTAAAACCAGCAACATATTCAGGGATTTGGTTGTTGCACGCGCCTTCCAGGTTGCTCACACCGAGTCCTGAATTTTTAATTGCCTGACAGTTGCCAGGACTCGCCTTGGGAGTAAAAGTAGTCGAATTGAAAATTCCCAGAAATGAAAGAGCCCCAAGTACCACTGCGATGATTAGTATGCTCCAGCCATAGGTCATCAGGTACTCCATTGCACTTTGAGACTTGGGTTTAGTCTTTACTAGAAGTTTGATTTCTTCGAGTAGGCCTTTCGGATCCTTATAACTCATGAAACAACACTAAGAATAATTAAAAACCAATGTTTTTATTGGTTTAGTGAAATGCGCAGGTTAACCCATGCCCGCAGCTATCTTTACACGGGAGATTATGCTCGCGTAGGTTTTTTCTTTGGTGGAGAACTTTCTGGCTTTGAGTGTTTTTCTTTTGAAACGCGATCTCAGTGATTTTATCTCACGTTTTTTCAAGAATTTTAACAGACTTGCTTCCCTCTTTTCCAATTCTACTGCTATATTATCAGCTGCTCCCTTTTCTTTATCAGCTCTTGTATGATAGTAGTTTGCCTTTTTTTCCATGTCTTGTATAAAATAGTCGAGATACTTGGTAACCGATTGCGCATTTCTTGCTTTTAGAGTCAATCCAGTCATGAATATATTTACAAATTCGTTATCTAATTTGTGTTTGTATCCTATTGCAAGGGCTTCGAGAAGCGAGAGATAGCTGGATAATTCAGTCTTTGTCATGTTTTTAGAGTTTAGTATGATATTAGGCATGCATAACACCTCGTAATCGAATGTGTTTAAGAGTTTCCTCATTCCGGCTGCATGTGTATCGAGTATGGCTACTGATTGATCGACATTTTGAGCTTTTCCTCTCCAATTCTCTTTTATAACACGATCAAGTATCTCTTTTTCAAAAGTATCATTAGTTTTGTTCTGAACAGGTACAGATACGTTTTTGTTTAGTATTGCTTCTGCCATGTTTACATCTAGAGAGATAAGAACGACATAGTGGATTTGTCATCTAGTTTGAAGAAACCTATCCTTTCAAACTGAACAACTTCACCGTTCTCAAGACTCTTGGAGTAGCCTTCCACATAGCAGTTTGTTACAGACAAACTATCCTTGTTGAACTTGTCGTTGATGAGAAGATCGCCTATGCGAAGTAACTTGCATGCAACTTCGTCCCCCTTGTTTATCCATTGTATTGCCGGTCCCATCTCATCTCCTGCAAAGTTCCCTGTCATTCCGTCTTTGGTCACTCCTGTAACTCTTACGCTAAATGCCCCCTTGAGCCTTACTGTGTCGCCTATTTTAAGATTAGATGCATCAGTTGTATTTATAAAGAATACGCTATTCAAATTATACTTCTTGTATCCAATATCCGCTAATGGGTGTAACTTTACACGCTTGTTTTTCTCAGATTCTGGAATGTCGTTTACAATTAGTTCCATAGGTTCTTCCACGCAGGACAATCTCTTTGAATTTTTATCTATGAGTTTTCTGTTTTCAGCAAGCAACATGTCTATGCTAACCTTGCTGTTTGTCTTACTCATTCCGAATCGCAATGCAAACTCTTTTATCGCCCCAGGTAGTATGCCCCTTCTCTTCAACGCAGTTATGGTGACAAGCCTTGGATCATCATATCCGGAGATGTATTTTTCACGTATGAGTTCGTTTATCTTGCGTTTTGATGTAAGGTTGTTCTTTATTTCTAGTCTCGCTATAGTGTGTATTCTTGGCTTCCGCAACTGCAACATATCGAGTATTTTAAAGTATAGCTCGTCTTCTAATTCAAACTCCTTGCTCCTTATTGCATCAGTCACACCGTTAAGAGAATCGTTTACAGGAGTATTGAAATTATATGTTGGCCAGATTGCATATTTGTCACCTTGCCTGTAGTGTGTTGAATACTTTATTCTGAAAAGAGTGGGATCGCGCATCATCGTGTTTTCAGCAGACATGTCACCATTGAGCCTGAGAGTTGCTGTTCCTTCATCTAATTCGCGTGAAAGCATAGTGCCCCAGAGTTCGAGATTGCGCTCGGTTGTGTGTGTCTTATGGACACATCCATACCCATCAGCCCTTCCGCTCCTCATTTTTTCTGCGTCACACATGCACACGTATGCATTGCCTTCTCTTATCATGGTTTCTGCGTACTTGTACAGTAGTCCTATGTTGTCGCTGGCGTAGTATTCCTTGTCGAATGTAACACCAAGCCACTTGAGATCTTCTTTTATTGCATCCACAAAACGCTGCTCCTCCTTTTCAGGATTTGTATCATCAAAATATAGTATTATGGATCCGTTGTACTTTCTTGCAAAAGTTTGTTCCATGAGTACAGCTTTCGCATGCCCGATTTGTAAATAACCGTTTGGCTCTGGCGGAAAACGTGTAATGAAAGTACCTTTGATATCCTTGAGTTCTAATTTAGGTTTTGCTGTTTTCTCTTTCTTTTCCTTGCTTTCTGAAGTGAATTCAACTTCATACTTTTTGTATTCTGATTCAAGTTCCACCTTACCCATGGAATTTACTTCGTTTACTATCGTAGAGACAAGTTTGTGTAGTTTTGACATATCATTCTTTAATTCAGGTGCTTTGGAGAGAACCTTCCCAGATACTGCGCTTTCTTGAGCTTTGCCATATTCTACAGCGTTTTTTATCGCTGCTTTTTTAATCTCGGTTAGTAGTTGTGCCTCATCCACATTAAGCACCGGATCTCGTAACGTTCAAGTTATAAATTGTGCCGTTTTGTTCTACAAGAGCTGCTATTTTGACCCTTATGTTCTTATTTGTACTTGAATTGTAAGGCACCATTAAACTGTAGTGGTTCATACTCTGTGTTATAGGTATGTTATACTGTTTACCACTTATTGACATCGTTACAGTGCTGGGAAGAAGTATGTCAGCACGATAATAAAAAGTAAGGCAGTTTTCTGAAACATTCATATTGTCAACAAGATAGGATCTTAGTGAGGTAAGATCCATACTGTTTGTCTGCACGGTCACATTGTTACCACTCGAAAAGTAGCTGAATATGGAGTTGTTTATTTCTAAACCTGTGAGAAGATTTGATGCGCTACCAGAATAGATGGAGGAATCATTACATAGATAAACCATAGTGAGTGTATTGTTGTAACCCTCGAAGGTTGCGTTTGCGTAACCTACACCGTAGAATGTTTGAGGCACAGCGACCACAGTCGTAGTGCTTGATTGGGTATTACTATTGGTTCCAGCTAAAGATGCATATGATGAAAGAAAGATTGCTGCAACGAAGATTGCAAGCACCATCTCTGCAGCACGTTTGTTTACCATGAACGTCACATTTTTTATACTTTAAGATTTAACGTATTTAAAGGCTTCTGATACGGATAAGCGATTGTTAGAAGTGCGTGTGATAAAATGACTTTTGCAGATGGAGATTTTGTAAAGATAGAGTACAGCATGTGGAGAGTTTCGGATAACTCGTTGATGGCTACTACAGATAGGAAAATAGCTGAGGAGAAAGGAATTTACAACAAGGAAGTTAGATACGGCCCTATGCTAGTAGTGATAGGAAAGGGATCTGTTTTCAAGAAGCTTGAGAATGCCATAAAGGAAATGGATGTAGGTTCAAATAAAAAGGTAGAACTTTCTCCCGAAGAAGCATATGGAGAGAGAAACAAGGATTTGGTAAGAGTGATGCCAATATCAGAATTTAGAAAAAAGAATATAGATCCAATGCCAGGCATGCAGATCGAGATAGATGATGCAGTTGCAACGATTATGAGTGTCAACTCTGGCAGGGTGATGGTTGATGCGAATCACGTCTTAGCAGGAGAAAAGCTTTTGTATGAAGTAAAAGTGGTTTCCAATATAAACAATGAATCCGAAAGAGTAAAAGCAGTTGCAGAATCAAGAAATTTAGAACCAGAAAAAGTAGAAGTTAAAGAGGATATGGCCAAGGTTTCTTTTGGAACAAAGACGAATAAGGACGCACAGTATTTTATAAACAAGTCTTCTTTGGTATATTCAATACTAGATTACTTGCCAAAGATAAAGAAGGTGTATATAGAAGAGGAGTACACTAAGGAGGAGAATAAGCAGTAGTTAAACTACTCGCTTATATTAAGCGCATACGTGCCGTTTACTTTTAAGTCGAGTTTTTTTGCTATCTCTGATTTTTCAGTATTAAGTATTTTTATATAGCCATTCCATCTTGTTGTCAGATTTGTCGATCCGCAGATAGGACATACTTCACCCTGCGCTATGACGACCCTGCATTTTTTACAAGCTTTTTCTACCACAAAATCACTTCTTTCCTCTAGGTTTATGCTCAGTCTTTTCCCTCTTCTTAGGTTCCTTTAGCCATTCGGGTTTTCCAAGGCCTTCAGGCCTCATTGTTAGAGCTATTTTAGTATCTTTTATATTGCTTTTCATGCTTATGGTTGATACTTTTGCATATACCGCATCTCCTTTCTTTATGCTTCTTCCAGTGTTCTTAAGTACAAATGTTCCAGATTTTCTGTCAAAGTTTATGAAGTCATTTGTTATTTGTGAAAGATGTACAAGACCATCGAGAGGTCCGAGTCTCACAAAGCATCCGAACTCGACTAGTTCGGAGATTTCTCCTGTGACTATTTCGCCAACCTCAAGGTTGAATGATAGCAAATCGAATGTAACCTCATGGTGAGTTGATGGATCTCCAGGCATTATTGTGCCATCGCCTATGTCCCTAATATTGAATATACTTAAAACGACGCCTACGTCTTTATCCAAAATCCTTTCATACTTTTTTTGGAGAATCTCTTCAGCAGCCTTTCCTATGTCCTTGCCAAAATAGCTCGGAGATATGCTTATTACATCTTTAATAGTATATATGTGATACAATCCGTCACCTAACTTATATATTTGATATTTATATTTGATAATAAGCTATAAAATACTATCTTAACGTACCGTTTTTTGATATGCTGTACGTACTTATCCCTTTGTCTTTGAGTTTCTGTTTTAACTCAATGTCATTGGTGCATACCGAACAGTTGTGTTTGATCGAGTATTTTGTTATCCAAGAATCGACAGAGCTGTTGTCTTTTATTACACGGCATCTTTTCAGAACTTGCACCAAACCAACGTTTGCGTACGGACTACTTCTTTTTGTACTGTGACCTATTCCGGATAACTCCCTAAGAATACCAATGGATGCTACCATGGTACAATCAGGCATAGTATTTTGTATAGAGTCGAATATGTTAACCATGTGTGAGAAGCCAAATATTATGGAACTCGTGTCTATAACTATGCACTTAGGCATCAAGGATCATCCAAATGAGAATGCGGTAGGATGCATGAAAAGCGCCACACCACCAATGAACGCTATCAATCCAAGCGCTATTATCAGGTATATCACCTTTGACTTTTTGGCGATATCGAGAAGGAACCTTATAAGAAACAGGCTTATTATTGTAGCGACTATTATGGATATTATAAGCCCAGTGATGCCTACATCTGCAACAGCAGTCATAACCGAAGCCTTGCTGAATATGAGGGTTACGAACACAGCAGCTGTAGTTGCGAATATCATGTCAAGAAAGGACAGTCTGAATGCTTCATTTGCTTCAACATTGAGGAGAAGTAATGTGCTCGTAGTTGCACCAGATCTACTCACTCCTGGAAGCGCAGCGAGACCTTGTGCCAAACCAACCAATATGTAATCTCTTATCCCCATATGGCTTATCGTCTTCCTGTTCTTGTCAACAAGATATTTGGAACGGGAGTACTTGATAAGTGCTGCATCTAGGAACAGTATCATGCCCAGAAGCATCATTGGTATACCTAGATTATAACCACTAGACATCTTCGCAACAACTATGTATATTGGCACGGCTATTATACCTGTAGCTATGGTTGAAATAAGTACGAACTTGAACAGTTTGCTTTCGTCACCTTTTCCTTTCCCGATAAGCACTCTGATCAAAGTGAGAAGTTCTCTTCTGAAGTATATGACAGCTGCGAGTATTGTCCCTATCTCCATGAACAATCCGAATGCATAGGCCTGTTGGAATGTGAGATGCATTAGATTGTCAGATACTAATAGGATCTGTGTTTTGCTACTTACTGGAAGCCATTCTGAGATTCCTTGAACTATCCCGAGCACTATAGAAACTAACAGTTGATATAAATCAAACATGAAACTACCGATTGTTTATAATTATTAGGATTATACTTTTATTAATTTTACTCTTTTATGTCAATTTACCATTGAATAAGGGATATGCGCAGATATAAATATAGATATTTGACAAGATATAAGTACTAAAACAAAGTTGAGAAGTTATCACAGAAACAAGGAGTTGTTAATGGATTTAGATATGTATGCAGAGGCCATGATATACAATTATGAGCATCCTCAAAACAAGGGTGTTGTGGATGATGCCAATGCAATAATGCATGAAGAGAACATATCATGTGGAGACAAGATAACGGTTTATTTGAAAATAGAGAATGGCATAGTGAATGATGTGAAATTTGATGGCAAAGGTTGTGTTATATCAATGGGTGCTGCAGATATGTTGATAAGCGAACTGAAGGGTAAGAAGATCTCTGATGTTGAGAAAATGAGCAAGGAGGACCTGTTAAGGATCATAAATATAGAACCAGGACCTGTCAGAATGCATTGTGCAACACTTTCTTTGAGAGCGATAAAGAAAGCAGTATTTGAGTACGAAAAGAAACCGATTGATGTGGCCACTAAGGAACTTTAACTCAGTACTATCTCTATTCTTTTCCTATGTGCTCCTTTGTTGTCAAATTTCTTGAGCAAAACGGTACCAAGCTCTTTTGTATTATGCACATGTGTGCCTCCATCAGCTTGTAGATCAACACCTTCTATCTCTACTATGCGTATTTTTTCAAGCCCTTTGGTTAACTCCTCGCCAGGCTGTGTTTTTATAAGATTTGGAATTTTAATCGCCTCTTCATGTGTTATGAACCTCGATGTTACTTCATGTCCTTCGGATATCACTTTTTGCATCTCTTGCACTACCATAGCCGCAAGTTCCTTATTGAGAGAAGGGCAATCAAAATCGCCATGCGCTTTGTCAACATATATCATGCCTCCGGTGAATTTGACATCAGACTGGTGCCTTGCAAGCATAGCAGAAAGCACATGAATAGCCGTATGATACTTCATTAATGAGTATCTTCTTTCCCAATCTATCACGCAGTGTGCCATATCCCCTACGGTTATGCCATCTGCAGATTCAAGGAAGTGCATAATTTCATCAGCTTCCTTCTTAACATCGGTAACCTTGTACTCTTTTCCTTTTACTACAATGATGCCGGTGTCGTTAAGCTGCCCTCCGCCAGTAGGATAAAAAGCTGTCCTGTCAAGAGAGATGACATTCCCATTGACACCGATTACAGTGGCATCGAACTCTTTCACATACGCATCTTTCCAATATAGTTTTTCTATCATCGTATTACCTCAGAGACTCTTCTTTCATCATGAGAGTCAGAAATACCTCGTCTCATCACACACCGTAAGGCTATTACGCCTTTGGCGTACTTATTATATCGAATTTAACAATTTTAACTCTTGCGTGCAACGAACAGCATATATAGATTGTTGTATAATAAAATGCGCTGATGATATTGATGTTATTAACAATAACAACAGTGTTTGCAAACCTTGTCAAGAAGTATGGATATCTAGGTATATTCTTGCTAATGATACTAGAATCAGCTTCGTTGCCCATACCGAGCGAGGTGATACTTCCTGTTGCAGGAGTACTTATCGCAAATCATCTGCTTAACGCAGGTGCAGTATTAGGAGTTGCGATAATTGCAGGTTTGATAGGATTTGCAATAGATTATTATATAGCGTACTTTTTGGGAAAAGATGTTGTTTACAAACATCTCCAATTTTTTAGGGTTAAAAAAACCGATATAGAAGCTTTTGACAGATGGTTTAACAGAAACGGCTCGTTTGCAGTTTTTGTGTTTAGAATGTTACCTGAAGTTAGAGGATTGATAAGCTTGCCTGCGGGATTCGCTAGAATGCCTAAAGGGAACTTTTTCTTATACTCGGCATTGGGATCCTTAATATGGGACGTTGCGCTTCTGGCTTTCGGATATTATGCACTGAGCATAAGCAATGCGTATGTAGTTCTTGCATCCATATTCGTATTTGCAATAGCGATCTATATACTGTACAGAGTTGTAATTAAAAAAATGAGGAAATAGTTCAAGCAGCTTGCTCTCTGATTATTATGAACTTGCTTACTATTTTTATGACCTGATCTATTGCCCTGTGTATGTCTTCCTCTGTTTTTGAACCAGTACAGATTATTTTTCCGTTCTTGAATAGGAGAAGTGCCGTCTTCGGATCATGTATCTTACAGATTGCTCCGGGAAATTGCTCTGGCTCATAATCAACGTCAGTTGATGCTTTTGCTATAGCGTAAAGATCTAATTCCACTCCAAGATCCGCGCTCGCAACTATGTTTTCAATCTTGAAATCAGGATGTAATGATATGCTTTTGCGCTTAGTTTTTGC
>JAJZIU010000024.1 GCA_021810455.1 Microcaldota archaeon | reverse complement strand
TTGCAAACAAGACTGCAAAAAGCGTTTTGGAACTTGCAGGATTGAAAGACGTCTGGACGTTCTCCAGGGGAAGAACCCGCGATGTCTACAACATGGCTATAGCTACTGTTAAAGGTTTGAAAAGCGTATCCGAGATAAAGAATGCAGATCTTCTAAGAACCTCTACATCTCCGAACAAACAAGCACAATAAAATCAGATCTTGGTCTGTTCCGGATTTTCCTTTTTATTTAGTTTTTCAATAAGGTTCTGTATCGTCGAGGCTATCTCAACTCCCTTATCTGTAAGTGTAAGGCCTTTTACCTTTCCATGCCTCTCCACCTTCACAATCCCCGATTCCTCACATCTGCTTATGAATCTGCTTGTGTGTATGTAAGTGACGTTTGTTGTTTTTGCAAGGTCAGATATGTACCACTCTTTCGGGCTACTCGCAAGTGCAAGAAGAAGTTTAGCCTGCTTCTCCTTGAAGAACAACATGCCTATCTGGTCAGCCATAAACATCCTAGAATTATGTGAAGACCTGTCTTTTAATCCTTTTGCATGTTTTCACAATGGCATTTTTGTCATCAAAAATGGGAATAGATATTTAAATATAGAAGCAACATATAATCTCGATTCATAGGTGGATAAAATGGTAAAGTACATGATTGCAGAGCAGCTTGTAGGCAAAGAGGTCGTCACTACCGACGGATATGATCTCGGTAAGTTTGTTGATGCTGAAGTTAATGAAACAAGTGGCAAACTAAGCACACTTATAATAGAACCAAATGTTGACAGCGAATTCGTAAACAAACTAAATGTAAAGAGCGGGAAGCTTTCTGTTCCTTACACAAGTGTGATGGCAGTCAACGACTTCATAGTTGTAGACAGGAAGAATCTCTAATCCATTTCGGATCCCTCTGGGTGAGTTGAATAATCATCGCAGGCGGGGATGAAGCGGGTAGGGGCGCTGTCCTTGGTCCTATAGTTATAAGTGTAGTCAGTATACTGAAAGGCAAGGAAAACAAGTTAAGTAGGATAGGGGTTAGGGACTCAAAACTTCTTACAAAGAAACGAAGACTATTCCTTTATGATGAAATATATTCGATAGCAGATGAAGTCAAGGTTTACAAGATAAACAACAAGGAAATAAATGAGGCTATGAAAAATAGCATCTCAATAAATGAACTCGAAGCAATGAACTTTGCCAAATTGATAGATTCTTTGGATAGCAAGCCATCAAGAATATTTCTAGATTCCCCAGACGTAATATCTGAAAGATTTGGCGTAAGGATAAGTATGTTTTCAGGCAAGCCAATGTCAATAAAAGGTATAAAGAAAAAATCTACTGGAGAATCGATAAAGATAATCTCCGAACACAAGGCCGATTCAAGATATCCTGTGGTATCCTGTGCAAGTATAATCGCAAAAGTGGAACGTGATTCTGAAATAGAAGAGATAAAGGAAAAATTAGGCATAAATATAGGATCAGGATATCCTTCCGACAAGTACACCATAGGCGCAATAAAAGACATGCTTGGTACTGAAAAATTGAATCCTTATGTCAGAGAATACTGGAGTACCATGAAAGGTATAAGACAGATGCGCATAAGCGATTTTGTTGGAGTGTAATAAATGAAATGTCCATACTGTGGAAAGAACAACACTGATGTTGTAGATTCTAGAGATTCTAAAAATGGAGAAGGTATAAGGAGAAGAAGGGAATGTACGTACTGTAAAAGAAGGTTTACTACTTACGAAAAAGCCGAAATTGCCGAAATTACGGTCATAAAAAGAGATAACACCAGGGAACCTTTTGATAAGAACAAAGTGCTGTCTGGCATAATGAAAGCCTGTGAGAAGAGAAAAATAAGCAGAGAGAAAATGGATTCTATAGTTGATAAAATAGAGAACAAACTCAGATCTGACGGTATAAGGGAGGTAAGAAGCAGGCATATAGGGGATATGGTTGTAAAAGAACTCTTCAAATTAGATCCTGTTGCATACATACGGTTTGCAAGTGTTTACAACAATTTCGATTCTCCTGAAGAGTTCAGGAGAATAGTCAGCATGTTCAGAAAGAATAGCAGATGACTTTTCGAAATTTTAGACACTAATTCAATAGTTTGTTTGCATTAGATAGTCGCTAATCATCTTAAATAAATTCATGTGTACACGCACCACATTTACGGTGGTACATCATAAACTGCCCAAAGAGTCCAAGGGTGATTCTGTGTTGCACTCATAGAGTATGTAACGCTATATGAAGCGTAACCTTGGCATAGCACAAGGAATTCGTATGACGAGCTTCCGCTATAACTGGCAATCTGCGAACACCCAGAAGATAAAGACAAGCTTGTACCTGAATAAGCAGTAACAAATACCATAAAGTCGTATGCACTGGAAGATGACGGACTCCAACTAATTGTTTGCGAACTCGCCTGACTCTGGCTCGCGGCCACTATACTATACGAGCTTGGCGTATCCACTCCAAATCCTGCAACGGCTAATGTTGCCGTATCTCCTGACATCGAACATACATTTGATGTCTGGTGCCCTACGGCTGAACCTAAGCTTGTACCGCTATAATAAAATACTTCATCATTGGTCCAAGAGTATGAACTGGTGTCTGCACTCTGACCATCTGATCCTCCACAAAAGTAAATGTTGTACCCTGATGCCAAAGTGACACTTGGGTTTACCATACTATCAACTCCGCCGTATGTGTATGCAATTGTAGAAGTGGAAGTTGTAGTTGATGTAGACGTTGATGTAGTTGTACTAGTAGACGTGGAAGTGGTGGTACTTGTCGATGTTGTGGTAGAAGTAGACGTGGTTGTACTTGTCGATGTTGTTGATGTTGTAGTGTAAGTTGTGAATATGGTTGCTGTAGTGGAAGCCTGTACTGTTGTGGAACTCGATGTAACTGAGGTTGTGGTAGATGTAACCGAAGTTGTTGTTATGTAAGCTGATTTTGGTGCTACATAAACTGTAGCAGAACCACTCGTATTGTAAACCGGAAGATTTGAAAGATCTGAACATGAAGAAGTTTTGCATATATTATAACTAATCTGAAATGATGGGAATAGTTGCGATCCTAAACCCACATTAACTCCCTTCATTGTAACGTTGCATACTATATCTTGGCCTTCAATTGCATTTGTAGGCAAACACTCTCCATAATACGTTCCACCAGTGAGCGAAACTTTAATCTCAAAAGAATTTGGAGGAAAATGTATGCTTGCACCCAAATCATTAGTTATTGTTACCAACGCGTTGGATCCTATTGCAGATTGCGATATTGTTGCTTGAGTGCATGGCAATTCTGGAGAAATATAGCATGTGGATGGCGTATACGTTGTTGTGTTTTTTGAAGTTACGATAAGAGACACAGCAGCAAGGAAAACAGCAACAATGACAATAGTCCATATGTAAACAGACATAAATTCCATTGCAGATTGCGATTCCATTGTTTGACAATCAACTTATATCGCTAAATACGTTTCATTACGAAATCCAAAACTATCTCTACTGTGTTTTTTGAGTAAGGTCTAACAATTCTCTTGAAAACAACTCTGAATCTTCTTCTATTCTTTCTCGCAATCTTTTCAAGCATATCCATACTTTCCTTATAAGGATCGCCGGATGGCCCGAATGCATAGTAATGGAATGTGCACTCCTTGCCTGCCATTTTCAGTGCATGGTTCATAAAACTTGCTGAATCTTTTGGTAAAGGCATTACTATTCTTTCAGCAAAGTTCTTGTATTTTTTTGACACTTTTGCGACATCCGCACAAATAGGATCTACGTTCTTCACCTTGTTTATTCGTATGTTGTCAAGCATGTATCTATGTGCGAACTTATTGAGTTCTATTGCAACGATTTTCGACTTCGGATTTTTCTTTGCTATTTCTATAGCAAAGGGTCCTACTCCTGCAAACATCACTACTACATTTTCCCCATTTTTTGACAAGTCAGTTATTCTTTTTCTTTCGTAAGACAACCTTGTTGAAAAGAATGTCTTATTTATATTAAACCTGAAAACACAGCCATTTTCCCTATAATCTGCCGTGTAATCCCTTTTTCCTGCGACGTACACGTACTTTCTAGTTCTGTACACTCCACTAACAGCACCTCCTTTTCTTACAACTGTCATAACGTTGGGATTGCTCTTGAGTATGGCAGCTGCAAGCTTTTTCACAAGTTCTGGCTCTGTGTCCACTATTGCGATATTACCCAATATGTCAAAGCTTTTTGCCCTCTCCTTATGGCTTTCTATAAAGCGTTTTACCATATCCGTGCGTGTTCCTTTAGGTTCAAAAGTTATGTCTTCAAAACCGAACCGGAAATTCCTCGGTTTAACCTTTGGCTTGCTTAACACAGGAAAGTATATAAATGAATTCTTAGCATATACTTTATATCTGGTATCTAGCAGCTTCTGCTTTACAAGATATTTCTTGGTAAGCTCTGCATCTATGTTCTTTACTTTTATGCACAGCATGATATCGGATAGTATTAAAAGGATAAAAGATAAATGTATGGCGTGAGATAATGTATCTGATAGTCAGAGTAACTTCAAGTCAGGAGAAGATAACTGCGGACATACTCGAGAATAAGGTCCAAAGGACTGAACTTCCAATATACTCAATAATAATGCCTTCAGGAATGCGTGGCTATCTTATAATAGAGGCCGAATCTGAAAGCTCATGTCGTGAACTCATAATGAACGAGCCTCATATAAAAGGCATGTTGCCAAAGCCTCTTGATCCTGCAGAACTTGACAAGATGCTAACCATAAGACAGATGGCTCAAGAGATAGGTATAAACGACATAGTGGAGTTTATGTCAGGACCGTTCAAGGGATACAAAGCCAAGGTGAAGAAAGTAGACACTACAAAAGAGGAAATAACCGTAGAGTTGATGGATGTTGCAGTTCCAATACCTGTCACGACAAAATCTAATATTGCAAGAATAATACAAAAAGCAGAGGCTGCATGAAATGGCTGAAGTTATAATAAATGGACTCATAGAAGGAGGGAAAGCAACAAGTGGACCACCATTTGGTCCTGCACTGGGCCCTCTGGGGGTTAACATAGCTGGTATAGTTAACGAAATAAATACGAAGACGAAGGACTTTGAAGGAATGAAGATACCTGTAAAGGTTATAGTGGATGGCACAACAAAAAAATTCCGCATTGAAGTTGGGAATCCTCCAACGAGTGCATTGATACTCAAGGAAATTGGCGCGCCTAACGGTGCTAAAACCAAAGAGGAAACCGTAGGCAACATTACTCTGGAACAAGTTAAAAAACTTTCAAATGCGAAGTCAAATCTGTATGGGAATACTCTGGCAGACAAAGCAAAACAAATACTTGGAACCTGTAAAAGTATGGGGGTAACATGCGAAGGGGTAAGTGCTGTAGAAATGATAAAGAAGATAAACAGCGGAGAAGTGAAATTATAAATTACGCATCCAAGCCAGATCTCAACAAATTATACAAATTGCTTTTGGGAAGTTCAGGTTTTCTAAATTGGTGGCCCGGGGATACCAAGGATGAGATAATCATCGGTGCCATACTAACTCAGAATACTAATTGGAGAAATGTAGAAAAAGCAATACACAATCTTCGCGATTCGAATCTTCTAAGTCTTTGGGAATTATCAAACGCAAAGATTACAAATATAGAAAATGCAATAAAGCCGAGTGGGTTTTATAGGCAAAAGGCTCTACGTCTGAAAAACATAGCATATATCATATGTGAAAAATATGATGGTTTGGGAAATTTATTCAGAAAAGACACCAAAGAACTGAGAAACACTTTGTTATCGATGAACGGAATCGGTATGGAAACAGCTGATTCGATAATACTCTATGCTGCAGAAAAACCCTCTTTCGTAATAGATGCTTACACAAAAAGAATAATGTCTCGCGTGTATGGCATAGACAAAAAAGTAAGTTATGAAACTCTACAATCTTTCATAACAAGCAATATAAGATCAGATATAGTTATTTACAAGGATTTTCATGCTCAATTCGTAGAGCTTGGTAAGCACTTTTGTATGAAAGAGCCGTCGTGCAGCAACTGCCCTGTAAACAAAATATGCAGGTATTATAACAACGGTTCAGACGGCTTGTAGCGTAGTCCTTTTTGTCACAGCATTTAGCACGTGTGCATAGTCTCTATAGTGTAAATATGTGGTAAGGGTTATCGTGTATTCTCCTTTGTCTGTAGCCACATCACCGTACACCTCTATTCTAGTTTCCTTTTCTTCGTTTGGTTGGAGTGTTCCTATTTTTACTTCTTTACTTTTCACTATTCCCATACTGTCAAGGCTTATCTGATTTGGTACATTTATCATCAGTGAACTAAGTGCAGGTTCTCTTGTAAGGTTCTTCACTCTGATTACAAATGATGACGCAGATCTTTGTTTAGACTTCAATTTGTACGGAACAAACTCTGTAGTAACTGATACTGGCGCTTTTGAAGCACCTGTATCTTTCTTCTGAAATAAACCAAATACCATCCAATCATCTTATGTATAATAACTACTACTTAAAGGCTTATAAATTTGCGTTGAAGAGTATAACTCCGGTGGAGAAATGAATGATATAAATGAAGCCTTGTTCAAAGCCTATGATATACGTGGTATATACTCTAAAGATTTGGATGAGAATACTGCGGAAATCGTTGGTCGTGCCTTTGGAAGTTACATAGGTAAGGGTAAAAGAATAGTTATAGGGCTTGATGTGAGGAACAGCAGCAGAACTCTAATGGATCACATGCTTAAGGGTATGAGGGAATCAGGATTAAAGATATTCGATATAGGTGTTGTACCGACTCCCGTTGTTTACTTTACAATAGTTCATTACGGGTTTGATGGTGGTGCCATGGTTACTGCAAGTCACAACCCTAAAGAATGGAACGGATTCAAGTTGTTTGGAACTAAGGGTGCTGTGTTGGGATTGGGTTCAGGACTAGAAAAAATACGAGACATAGCCCGAAACGGATCATTTCAAATCTTCGAATCGCCTGATGTCGAAGACATAAGCCAAAAGATCCTGTCTGATTATGAAAGTTTTCTACTCGGCAAAGTCAAAATAGGGAGAAAACTTCGCATAGGTGTCGATCCAGGGAATGGTTGCTACTCTGGTATAGCGTCAAGAATACTCTCAAAAGCGGGACTTGAAGTACTTCCGATAAACAACGAACCTGATGGCAATTTTTCATCAAGAGCACCAGAGCCTAAGGCGGATACGATAACGCAATTAATGAAACTCGTAAAAGAGCATGGTTTGGATTTTGGAGTTGCGTTTGACTCTGATGGAGATCGTGCAATATTTGTTGATGAGAATGGTGCATTCATACGTGGCGATATTGCATTTGCAGCGTTTGTGAAAAGTCTTCTGTCAAACGGTGAGAAAGCTGTTTACGAAGTCAGTTGTTCTAAATCTGTAGAAGAGGAGATACTAAAAAAAGGAGGCATTCCAATACTCAGCAGAACTGGCAGGGCATTCATACTGAACACCATGTCGAAGGAGAATGCAAGACTTGGGGGTGAAATTGCAGGTCATCTTTACTTCTCAGAAATTTACAATGCAGATGATGCACTTTATGCAACACTTAAAATGGCTGAACTTTTGTCGGCTAAGAACACCACTTTATCCAAACTCATAGGCGAAATACCCAAATACAGCACTAAGGCTCTCGAGATAGATGTTGATGACAAATACAAATATAACATAATAGACAAACTAAGGGAAAACCTGGGCAAAAAGGAAAAAAATCTGATAACCATTGACGGTGTAAAGATAACACTAACTAATGGATGGTTTCTACTCCGCGCATCAAATACTTCACCAAAGATAAGACTTGTCGCCGAAGCTTCAACCGACGAAGATCTTGACTCAGTTGTATCCAAAGCTATGTTAGAGTTCAACTTGGCTCTCGATGAGGTATCAAAATAATTTACCTTATCTTCCTTTTTGAAATTTTCACCTTTGTTTCAAAAGCTCTTTGTCTATCCTGATATTCAAAAGCATCAATGGCGCTCCCTCCTCTTATCGATATTTCTACGAATTTATCATTTTTTCTTCCGGATGATCCTGGGGCTACTATCATGCCTCCTTCTCTAACGTCAAATATGCCCTTTCCATAAAATGCATTTTTTAAAATTCCGTCTATCTCTACACCAAGAGTGTCCCCTCTCTTTAATCCTGCAATATCCTTCTCCAGAGAGGATAATGGCACTGTGGTTTTTATATTTCCAAAATTGTCTACGTACGCGATCGTATACTTTGGCGGTTCTGGTATATCAACATCAATCTCTCTTCCTATTAATTTCCTTCTTCCCGATGTCACATCGCATACTGCATCTGGATAATAATCCCTAGATCTAAACTGTGATCCGTTATTGCTTACTTCAACAGAGAAAATCTTCTGTATAGAGTCTCTTATAAAAGATAAGGTATAGCCAGAGTTTACAGCAACTATCTTTGTGCCACTATTTAGTTCCACGTACACTAGCTTTTCCCCCTCATTATCCAATCTATGATTGGGATCATCCTTCCTTGGTGCTACATTTGCAAATATGTACTGCCATCCAACTCCTCCGAAATTAAGAGCAAGTTGTGATATCACAAATCCTGCAGAAACAGTCTTGAATGCCGGAACTGGAACATCGTGTATAACAACAGAGCGATCTATGCTTGTGATTCTGGCACCAACCTCCTTGAAAGCCAAATCTCCTTCAGCATAATCTGCCACAATCCAAACATGATTTAGTTCATTTTGTCTATAATTATCATCTGCCATATAAATCAATGGCAGTAAGTTAATTTATTATATTAATAATATTTTCTACAATTAAAATTACTAACAGTAATTAAAAAAGAATTAAATAATTGTAGCAAGAGAATCAGAAAGTTAATTAATAATTTACATACAATCTGATTTCTATGGGTTTTGGAATGGACGTCATTGATTCTTTTAAGATCGAAGACAAAGTTTGCATAGTTACTGGTGTGTCAAGCGGTCTTGGTGTAGCGTTTGCAACTGCTCTTGCTGAGGCTGGAGCCAATGTTGTTGTGTGTGCAAGAAGAAGGGAAAAATTAGAACTAAATGCTAAACGGATCTCCGAGCAAACCGGCAAAAAAATAATACCTATAACTGCTGATGTCTCTAATGAAAATGACATTGCAAATGTTGTTTCTGAAACCGAACGGGAATTCGGAAAGATAGACATATTGGTTAACAATGCAGGAATCGGCAGTCCAAAACCTTCTGTAGATACTACTGAAAAAGAATGGTCTGATGTTATAACTGTAAATCTCACTGGCGCATTTCTCTTCTCAAGGGATGTGGCAAAAAGCATGATTAAGAACAAGGTTGATGGTAGCATAGTCAACATAGTGTCGATATACGGACTTTCTGGTGATACTATACCATCCCCTGCATACTATGCATCGAAAGGCGCTCTAGTAAATCTTACCAAGGCTCTCGCTAACGAATGGGCACCTTATGGGATAAGGGTAAATGCCATAGCTCCTGGATTCTTCCCGAGCGAAATGACAGCAAGTTTGCAACAAGATCAAAATATGATGAATTATGTTAAAAACAGAACGCCTCTAGGTAGGATGGGAAATCCTGATGAATTGAAGCCCGCACTTGTGCTTCTCGCATCAAACGCAGGAAGTTATATAACTGGACACACTTTGTGCGTCGACGGAGGATGGAATTCACGATAACAATCTAAATATGCAAAACATCAATCATCAATTAAACAGTGGGGAAAAATGAATCCAGAAAATAAGGTGCTTTGCACTCGCGATTAGTTAAAC
>JAJZIU010000023.1 GCA_021810455.1 Microcaldota archaeon | reverse complement strand
CATCACCTTGTCCTTGTTCTTGTAATACATGGAAACCACATAGCCGCAGGTATCTATGTCAAAAATCTTATTTTTTACAAGCCAGTCAAGCACAGTTGCCTTCTCGTTCATGTCTTCAGTTATTTCTGATCTTGTAAATCCGCTGTACATTGATATCGTATCAGTCAACCGGGTGAGTTCCCCAATCTGTGAGAATGAATCGCTTCTGAAACTCCATCTTGAAGTAACGTTTACATCTCCGGTAAGAAGCACTTCCCCAAATTCAAGTACGCGCCTTATGTTCAACCTGCGATGTCTTAGGAGGGTCACAACGCCTCCGATAGCGTTGAGCATTATCTTAGGTATCTCTATTGGCGGATTTGTCATCCTGACTATGGTATCCGAAGCACTATCCGCGTGTATTGTGCCGTAGACTGCGTGACCAGTGTGTATTGCTTCGAAGAGGGTTTCTGCATCTGACTTGGTTCTTACTTCCCCAACAAGCATTATGTCAGGCCTTTGTCTTAACGCGTTTATCATGAGATTGTACAAAGTAACTTCACCTTTTCCTTCAGGATTGGGTTGTCTTGTCAACATTGGAACCCATTGGAAGAATCCCGGAAGCACAAGCTCCCTGGTTTCCTCTACGGATATTATTCTGTTGCTTGGAGGCATGAACATGCTTAGTGCATTGAGGAAGCTCGTTTTTCCGCTGGCGGTTCCACCAGATACTAGGAGGCTTACTTCATTTTGTATCGCTAGCCAGAGCAATGCTGCAAGTTCCTTTGATACGGTTTTGTTGAATATCAGAGAGGTCATAGTCCATGGATTCTTTGAAAACTTTCTTATCGTGATAGTGTTGCCTTTCTGCGATACGGGATATAATGTTGCATTGACTCTGGATCCATCTGGAAGCTCGGCGTCCATGAGAGGAGTCAGATTCGAAATCTCTCTTCCGACCATTCTTCCAACCTGTTCTGAACTGTCATAAATGGCAGTTTCACTAGGCAATTTGATGTTTGATTTGCACCAACCATACTCTTTATGGAAAACCCACACAAAATCTTTAGAACTGTTGACAGTTATTTCTTCGAGATTCTCATCGGCAAGAGGAACTTCGAGATCCCCAAGACCAAGCATCATGTTTATCAGATACGCGATCAGTACCTTCTTTATATCTTCAGATGTGCCCGGTAGATATTTGTCTATTACAAGATTTGACGCAGTGCGGTATCTTGTCGCCATCTCTGCCATGTACTCCTTGTCTTGCACCCTGTTCGGATCTATGTGTACTATTGTTAGCATTTCTGATCTCAATGACAGAAGAAGAGCCTTTGTTGCATCGCTCAGCCCGGGCACAGTGACTTCGTATATCGGTACGAAATCGTCCTTGTAAACGATACTGACGTTGACCTTTAACCCATGCGCATCAAGACTATACTCTTTTGATTCCATCAAAATCACTGTTTGGGCTTTTTACTTTTGACGTTCTCCTCAAGGTCTGACTTAAGTTTGGAAATTTTTTTGCTAAGTGCCCCGGTACGTTCTGAGGTCTTTACAAGGTTTGAGCCAGCTGCACTGACAGGCTGCTCGTTCTTACCATCCTGTCCAAGGTTCCTCAACTGCTCCAGTATCGTATTCAGTTCTTTCTGTAAATTATCCTTCTCCTGCTTGGCTTCATTCAAGCCCGTTTTTATCTCGTTAATCTTGTTGAAGAATGTGGTGAACTCGCCGAAGTTTTGTTTTGAATCATCAAGAAGCTTGGTTGCCTTTTGAACTTCATCAGTAGCTATCTCGTAAATCTTCCTGGTTTCTGAAGCAGAACGTGATATTTCATCAGTTATCTTGCGCTTGTCATGTTCTGTTTTCGAGCTTATTACGGATGCCTGCTCGGAATAAAGCCTTGCCTTTCGTTCATACTCGTTTAGTTGTTTCTCAGCGCCATCGGCAATTGCTCTTAGCATTTTGCTTTCTTCCTTTACACTGTTTGAAAGATTTACCAGGTTTTTCTTCTGCGCTTCGACATCAGCATTGAACTTCGATATCAAGGTTTTTGCATTCTGTTCCGCGTCTTTTGCCTTGTTTCTCAGATCTTCTATTATTGTTTTTGCATTTCCTGTGTCAAAACTTACAGCTTTTATGACCTCCTGGTCAGCTCTCAGATTGGCCATTTCCTGTGTTATCTGTTTCTCGAGCGTTTCTATTGCTTCTTTTCCAGATTTTATATTATTGTACTTCGAAGCAACCTCGGATTGCATCTTATCTATAGAATCTATAGAGTTTTTTATTGGTTTGATCTTTTTCTTGAAAAGATCATCGGCCCCAGACATGGTGCCACTCAGTTCATCTATCCTAGAGGATATGCTATTCAAAAGGTTAAGTTGCGCTGATGCCTCGTTTATTGCTATCGTGCTTTTGATTTCTATTTCTTTTACCTGCTCTACAGCCTTTTGAGGTGTTGTACCGACCTGGGAAAGGTACATCCTCCCCATTTTGTAAGTTATCTTTACCAGATTCGCCTTCTCGAGTATCTTGGCCCAGTTCTCTATCGTATCTTCACTTACCTTTAGTTGCGTTGCAGCATCGATGCTTGTAACCTCCCCATGTTCGGATATGTACTTTAAAAATGCGTCTATTCCCGTAACGATAGATTGAGCTTCCATTTGGTCACGGATATTGGATAATGAACAAAAAGCTATAATTATATAGGTCGCATGCCATTTTGATCTTATGTTGTTCAGTTCTCTTTCGGAGTACTACGAAAGGTTGGAAGGCGTATCATCCAGATTGTCTATGATAGATATAATGACAGAGATGTTTTCGAAAGCTAGCAAGGAAGAACTATGCAACATTGTTTATATGACACAGGGAGTTTTGGGTCCTCCTTTCAAGGGGATAGAGACAGGCATAGCAGAGAAGTTTACAGAAGCAGCGATAGGGATTGCTACGGGATTTTCTAAAGAACATGTATACGATGAGTACAAGAAGGCTGGAGACATGGGAAGCGTGGCTGAGAAACTAGTATCAAACACAAAATTAAGGCGGATGGAAAACAGGAAGTTGGAGGTTAATGATGTTTTCAATACAATGAAGAGCATAGCAGGAATTTCTGGAGAGGGAAGCCAGGACAAAAAAATAAGACATCTTGCACACCTTATAGCATCTTCTACTCCGCTTGAAGCAAGATACATTGTGAGATTGGCTTTGGGGACATTAAGACTTGGTGCAGGAGATGCGACAATACTCGAAGCTCTTTCAAAACTTGCAACTGGAAGTAGGGAATTCAAAGGCGAGTTGGAGAACGCTTATAACACATGCAGCGATCTTGGTAGGATCGCAGATGTTCTGGCAAAGCATGGAGCCGATGGTATAAAAGACATAAGAGTAGAGTTGTTTAGTCCGATAAGGCCCGCGTTGGCAGAGAGGCTCCCCACAGCAGAAGAAATACTTAAGAAAATGGGAGACGCGTGCTCAGTGGAGAGTAAGTACGATGGGATGAGAACACAGGTGCACATGAGTAAAAAAGGAAAGAAGGTTGTTATATTTTCTAGGAATCTTGAAACAGTAACGGACATGTTCCCTGACATTGCAGAAGCAGCATTAAAGGACATAGACGCGGAAGAAGCCATATTCGAAGGTGAAGCGATAGCGTACGATGAGATAGCGAATGAATTTCATGCTTTCCAAGAAACCATACAAAGGAAGAGAAAGCATGGTGTTAAAGAAAAGAGCAAGGAACTTCCGCTCAAGTTGTTTGCATTCGACCTGTTATACGTAGATGGAGAACAGTACACGAACAAGGAGTATGAAAAAAGGAGAAAAAAACTAGAATCGATAATAAAGAAGGGAGAAGTGATAAGGCTTTCGGATAATAAAGTGGTCACGAAACCCAGTGAACTAGAACATTATTTCGATGAAGCCATAGGAAAAGGTTTGGAAGGCATCGTAGCGAAGGATTTGCATGCGCCATATGTTGCAGGGGCTAGAAAGTTCAGCTGGATAAAGATGAAGAGAAGCTACAAGAGCGAACTTTCAGATACAGTAGACCTAGTTGTAATAGGATATTATCTAGGTAGAGGAACGCGTGCTGAATTCCAATTCGGTGGATTACTTGGTGCAGTGTACAATGAAGACAGAGACATGTTCGAAACCATAACCAGAATAGGTACTGGATTCACCGAACAACAGATGGAAATGTTCAGAGATCTCCTCGGAAAGATAAAGATTAAGAACAAACCTGTGAGAGTTGACTCTTTGGTAGAACCGGATTTCTGGGTTGAACCAAAATACATAGTGACAGTTAGAGCAGATGAGATAACCAGATCTCCGATGCACACGTGCGGAAGAGGCAAGAATGAAGGTGGTGATGAGGTGGGTTATGCACTTAGATTTCCGAGGATAGTCAGTGATGGGATAAGAAAGGACAAGAGCGTTAATGACACTACAACAACAAGTGAAATCGTTGAGATGTTCAAGCAGCAAAGAAAAACAAGAATAGAAAAATGAGAGATTCGACAAAGTTTAATATATTTATTTTGAGGAAATGTGAAAATAAGCTAGAGGATCCAAATGGAACTTTTGAATTCAAATCCAAAATACAATCTTTTCGGATTCAAGAATCCGGATTATAAAGATGCTAAAATTGTAGTGCTTCCTGTGCCTTACGACGCCGCTACATCGTACAGAGCAGGAGCAAGAGAAGGACCGCACGCCATAATAGATGCAAGTAGAAACATGGAGTACTACAGTGAAGAACTGGGTTTGGATGTGATTGAAGATGGTTTGTCAGTATACACTTTGGACGAATTGATGCCTAACAGCAGATCTCCAGAAGCCATGGTAATGGATGTTCAGAAAGAAACAGAAAAGATATACGAAGATGAGAAGATACCGCTTGTACTAGGGGGAGACCATTCGATAGCCATAGGTTCGATAACTGCCTTGGCTAAAAAAAGGAATGATTTTAGTGTATTGCACTTTGATGCGCATTCTGATTCTAGGGATGAATATCTGGGCAGCAAATACAGTCATGCATGCATAATGGCCAGGTCTAGAGACGTTTGCGACAGTTGTTACAGCGTAGGAGTCAGGAGCATATACAAGGAAGGTGCCGAAGAGTTCGGAAACGAAATATTATTCAGGAAGGACATGCACACAATGTCTATAGAGGATATTGTAACAAAGATAGTTAATGTTACTAAAAAGAACATTTATCTAACAATTGATGTTGATGTTTTAGATCCAAGTGAGATGCCCAGCACAGGAACCCCAGAGCCTGACGGACTTAGTTTCCATGAATTGACAAGCATACTGAAAGGCGTACTGCAGAGGAAGAAGTTGTTGGGACTTGATTTCTGTGAGTTGAGTCCGATAGGGGGATTTATTGCGCCGAATTATCTGGTAGCTAAACTTGCATACCTGACATTAGGATACGCGTTCAGTCTGCCAAAAAAAGAATGAGCCACAAGTGAATTTGTAATTTATTTGTTGTGCTTTGGAATTTTTGTTATCGGACGCGTTAGGAGTTTGGCTTTGCCATGTTTCCCAACACTTATTACAGTTACGCTGCAGTTCTTCGGATATAGACGCATGGCTTCTTCTACAGGAATGTTGAAGAATATCGAATAGAACATGCTTACGACGCCACCATGGGTAGATATCAGCAATGTTTTATTTTTGTAACTACTGTCTTTCATTACACCGGATACGAACCTGTTCACTCTTTTATGAAGATCGGTATGACTCTCGCCTCTTTCTGGTCTGTACTTCGCCGGAGGCGTGTTGGATTTTAAGAGTTGTTCCCTGTATTCGGTTATGCTTTTACCTTGAAATATTCCAACATTGCGCTCTCGGAGCATTTTGGTATATTGTATTTTTGCATTGTTATGAAATCTTGCTATTGACTTGGTAGTAGTTACCACTCTGCCGAGGTCGCTTGAGTATATAAAATCAATTTTGCTTTTCTTAAGTTTTGAAGCAAGTCGTTTTATCTGCCGTTTTCCTTTTGAAGAGAGATTTCCGTGAGATTGGCCCATCAGTGTACCGGAAACATTTTCCTCTGTTTCACCATGCCTTACAATTATAAGCTTCATTTTTATCCTCTGGTTTGGATGTGGCGGGGGCGAGAGTCGAACACGCGACCTCTAGATTTCTTAGCAAATCACAGCAAAAATGCTCATCACTCATAAAGCTTAGCATATGAGTCTAGCGCTCTAACCAGCTGAGCTACCCCGCCGTTGACTTATATTAATATGGAGCAAGTATTTTAAAGTGAGCATCAGTGACGTAGAATCGGGAATCTCTTCATATAGGATTCCGTCATTAGAATGACAAAATATGGAAGTATGAACAGCGATGTTATGACAAGCATGATGTATCTGGAAATCTGTGCAACGGTAATTATGAAAACCGAATCAAGTAAAGATATTATTACGACTAACAGCACAAGCCATAGTAGAAAATACTGAGGTGCTGATACAACCAGCCGTACACTATCAATCATTGACCTTATTATTTTTTTGTCCTCCATGACTATCGCACTTGGTGCGTAGAATACGAATACAAAACCAAAGAAACCAACAATTCCAGTGATTAAAGCTTGTATTCCTGCCATGTAGCCAAGTACGCTTGCTATGCTAAGAACAATAGAGTATATCAACAGCACGATCAAAACGTTAACAGTATACTTTTCAATTCCCTTGAGCACGCGGGAGGATGCTTTTGTGTGTGTTCGTTTTGACTTTACTATCAGATTTATTGCGACAAAAGCAAAACTTATGAATAACAGGGAAAGGAAGAATGCAGCTATTATGACAGCGAGACTTATGAAATTTAAATTTAGAAAAATGCTTGAATTCCTAAGAAAGATGGCGCCTGCGCTTATGTATGTTGGAAATGGCGCAAAAAGAGGAATGAGACTTGCTATTATAAATGGTATAGAAAATAGAAGTACCAACTTGAGGTTTGAACGATACGTATGGAATGAATCAGAAAGAACATTTCCCATTGTAAAACCACTAATAAATAAAAGAAAGAATTTATTAAAGTTAGTAAAAGTGTATGGCAAGGAAGAAACCTTGCCATAGCACTATCAACTAACTCATCACGTTAGTCCTGCTAGATGCGTAGGGTTGCAGTTTATTGAACTTATTGTTTGTGTTCCTTGTGCAGTTGTTCCTCCAGATGTTCCTCCGATGTTTGCAACTGTAGTCACAATGTGAGGTGCAACAATGTATAGCACAAGAGCTATTATGCCGCCTATTATCATACCCATGCCCCATCCCTGAAGACCTGCCCTAAGATTTCCAGTAGCTGGAAGGAAGTGGGCCAGAGCATATAGAGTACCACCAACTATGAACATAGCCAGTGAGAAGAATGCTATTATAGTGCTTATGGTGTTTATTATGCCGCATAGCGAAACTATTATTGCGTTAGCACCAGTGGCGTGGGGATACGGATTTGATCCTGCGTACACCGTACTCAGCATCCCTACAGAGCTAACAAACATGGCTATTACAGCCAATAGTCGAGTCAATTTGTTCATTTACATCACTTTTAGTATAATACAAGTTTTATCTATTATGATATCATTTATATAACTTTCTTATAAAATTGGTTGGGTTTATTAAACTCCTTCACTGTGTTGGCAGTTGTATCTTAGTTGAAGGAAATCCATCAATAGTTCCAGAATTAACGCTCAGGTAACTACCATTGTTAAATGGATAGGAGCCTTGCCCAAGTGCATTGCCATTTATAAGATTTGGATACACATAAGCATTTTGTACTATGGAACTAGGATCCTCTGCTTGAAGAGTTACTCCGCCAGACACCAATACCACAGGTGCTGAAGGCACGGATAACCCCGAAGGAGTTCCCCAAACTATCGGTAAAACCTGATTCGTGCCTAATAACTCCTGTATTTGAAAACCTTGGAAATTGTTGCCATTGGCCGATGTGCCATTCCATTGGAATGTGACCGTGTCAGTACTTACGTTGAATTCCCCAGAAAAAACGTTAACCCCAGGGACTACTGCGTTAGGTAATGTCAATGTACTCCATTGATTGTTTGGAGAGGCATAACTTAATTCAACATTTAAAGAAGAGTTATTTGATCCATTAACGAAACCGACAATAAATCCTACATTTGAATTGTTTGTAGATCCGATTAGTTCATCAACAGTACCTATATTACTATTTACAACATTAGTTGGTACGTATATCACACCGTAGAATGTAAAATTTTCAGTAGAACTCGTAAGGTATTGATTTGTTGGAAGCATGCTGGTTTGAGAAAGTTGTAATCCGTAAAATGCCTGTGTGTTAGAGGTAGTAGATGTGCTGCCACTTTGTGTTGATGATCCTGAAGTTGAAGTTTGCTGTGGAGGCGCTATCAGATTCGTATAAACCGAATTAGATTGGGCAGATGATATCTTGCTCTGTATTGCTTGATACTCACCCGTGCCGCCTATTTCCTGCTCGCTGTTGTTGGAGTTTATGAAAGTTAGTTTTTGGCCGCTTTTAGTGCCAGCTTGAAGATAAATCTTTCCATTATTTTGTGCACTATTTGCAACAACAGCTTCATCAGGAGTATTCACAATTATTCTTGCATCAAAAGGAGAGTTTACAATAAGAGTGTGTTGACCGTTTTTTGCAGTAAGATCTTCAACTATTACCCCATTTCCTTGTGCGAATGCAACCGATCCTACAACAGCTGTTGCCACAACAGCACCGAGTACAGCATTGCCTATGTGTGAATTGCGAGTTTTTCTAAGAGTGTTAGTAAACCAATTTTCAATCTTCGTCTTTGCATGTGTTGAAGATCTTAGCTTAGGTGAATCGAACAACTCCATTTGCACATAAGTTTCATTTTTCCTTACGAGTCCGGATAATTCATCGGCTCCACGCTCATGTTTTTTTATTTGTGGAGTTTTATTCCCAAGGTTAAGCATATAGAAATCACAATTGAATTATAAAGCACATTTCCTGGTATTTAAAAGTTACCTATGGTTTTGGCAAAGATTTAAAAATATCCAAGAATTTAGGGTTTTAGCAATAAATAAACAGGGAAACGCACGATTACGAAGATGGGCAGACGACTGAAGGCAATCCTCCCGCGTTTGCGAACAAGTTTACTATGAAGGGCCCTATTATTATGAGTATGAGACCTACCAATCCACCTATCATCATACCTATTGACCATCCCTGAAGACCTGATTTCATGTTGCCTGCTGATGGGAGGAAGTGGGCAATGGCGTAAAGTGCCGCTCCTAGTATAAAAAGCACAAGAACTACAAGAACTATCATAGTGCGTATAGTGCTTATAACAGAACACAGTGTTTGCTGAAGTGAATTGACAGTATTTACAGAAGTGCTTTGAGAGTAAGCCAGTTGAAATAGGAATGATGCCATGAATACATAACCAAGAAGCTGTGTGTATAGGGTCTTCGTAAAACCACTCAGAAGATATTGAAGAGATAAGAATATAGATTTATTGTTACTTGTTAGACATTTTGGACTTTACTATTGAAGTTTTCTCGAGTAGATCAGTTTCCCCTTCATTCAACATGTTCGCGAATTTGTATCTGAGCGCACGCTCGTTGTCATCACTTAGGAAAACGTATAGTACATCGTTCTCTTTAACTTGCCTTCCATAAGTTATGTCTTCTATTGATATGGCTATGCTCATCCCTTTCTTTGCTTCCTGCATGCTTATGCCATTATCCTGCATTTGTTTTATTTTTCCGATTATTTCGCCGCGTTCGTTCATTAGTTGAACATTTGTACGTATGCGTCCTTCGATGACTTCAACGCCAAAAACAGCAGGATGTGACATCCTAAAGCATGAGTTTGGAAGGAGACGTACGGAACCAGGAAACGTTAGAGCCTTCTCGAGGGTTTGTTTCTCCATTTTTTTCTCTGAATCGTACCACTCTTTGTAATCATCGAGTATTTTATATATTATGTTACTCTCGAGTATTCTTACTCCGGTTGCAGAAGATTCCAGTCTTGCTTCATCTTCAATCTTTGTGTTGAAAGCGACAACTATAGAGGAATAAGGATCAACGGCACGCATTGCAAATGCATCAAGTATATCGCGCTTTGTAACGCTTCCGACTTCTTTCTTGCTAACGTTTACGCTTATGTCTTTTAACAATCTTGATAGCGCCTCGATGCTTCCTATAGTATCCGCTTTTAGAATCACACCAGATTTATCAGTAGTGAATACCTCTTTCATTTCTGTTTTTATCTCATCTTCATAGTTGGGATAATCCGTGGAAAGAACTGGAGAACCCGGAAGGGCGTCATCCAATCCGCTTCCGCTGATTTTAATCCCTGCAGCTGCACTGACATTTTCAACATAATAAAATTTGCTTGATGATTCCCTGAGTTCTTGAAGAGGCTTAGGTTTTAGGAGTGCCTTTATCTTTGCTTTGCCTATACCTTCTTGTGTAGCGAATGCTATAGTGTCATTAACCTTCATCGTTCCATTGACAACTATGACGTCTATTGTGGAACCAAGACCTTTTTCCTCTTTCTTTTCTATTATGCTCCCTACTCCGGCACCATTGACCTCTATTCTCAATTGGTCTTCAAGGAATTTTTGCGCTAAACCGGCAGCATACACTAGAAGTTCGGGGACACCTTCGCCTGTTTTTGCGCTTACCGGAACAACTATGACTTCTGACTTAAAACTTTTGACGCGGTCAAAACGCTCAGAGTTGAAACCTATCTCGCTAAGTTTTCCTATGATAGAATAGATTTTTGCCTCAAGCTCATTAACAACAAACTGCTGTTGTTTGGAAAGAGACTCGGTGAAACTTTCGGAA
>JAJZIU010000003.1 GCA_021810455.1 Microcaldota archaeon | reverse complement strand
AGGAATACAAATAATATTACATAGATAATAATAAAATCCTATACCTGTAAACACGCAACCTTATTTATAACTTAAACTGCATTCTTTTTTTGATGATAGGGCTAATTTATTCAAAACGCGACTTAACAGCTTCAAATGCAATGGCTTCGCTATTCAAAAAATATGATCTTGAAGAAGATGAAAACCATCGTTGTATGCTTGATAAGGTTTCATTTATTGGCATTGAAGAAGAACTCATACATTATGAAAAAGCCGATAGTGAAGGGTTTGATATTCTGTATATGGTCAGCAGGCACAAAAGTTCTGCTGGTATAGCTTCATTCACCACGCACGCTACTGGGAATTTCACAAAAGATGCAAGTCTTGGTGGAATGCCTAAACAACTTTCAGTTTCTGCTCCTGCGGAGATGCTTTCCGTGTTAAAACACATGCCAAACACTATTCCAGAAATACAAAAAACATACGAGGCAACACATCACGGTCCACTTCTGAACACTCCTTCTCTTTTTGTTGAAGTTGGCGGCAATGACGAGATAACATCTCGCCCTTACATTATTGCATTGCTTGGTGACCTGGCTTACGACTCGATAAAAGACGAAGACGTAGGTTATGAAAAAATAGCAATAGGCATAGGCGGAAATCATTACCCATCAAAGTTTTACAAAAAATCTATGGAAAGCAACTATGCCTTTGGACACATAATGTCTAGACACTCTTTCCATAACAAGGACGGCACTGATAATTTTGATATGATACCTTTGGCTATAGAAAGAAGCAGACTTGAGGTAGAAGTTGCCATACTTGATTGGAAGGGAATGAATTCCAATGAAAGAACAAAAGTCATAAATACACTAAATGAATTTGGTTTAGACTATGAGAGGGTATAATCTATTTGCAGTTATTTTGTTTCTGCTTATACTTAACACAGTAAGTGCAACTTACTGGTTTCAGTTTGGGGCTAGGGGCGGCATAGATTCAGCATTCAACAATGGCACTGCAATAACAATAAAGACCATCATTCCTCAAAACACAAATGGCGGATCTCTTGCATTCTGGGTTGGTGAAAATCTTCAGAATGGCGCATTTCTCCAAGTCGGTTATTTGATAACCAATACTACTGCCAATTATCCCCTGCTTTGTGATTTATCTGAATGTACGACCCAGATCATAAATGCCGGACAAGCTGAATGGTTCTATGAATATTTTCCAGCAAGCAATGCCAACGCTTCATTTCTTGGGGCTATAGGTCCTCAAGGTTCCGCCGGTGCGAACGGTACTTCTAATACATATTCTTTCTATTCAACAGGAACCACCTGGCACATTCTTGTTAATGGGCAAGAAAAAGGCACTGCCGATCTTGGCTCTGCAACATCCGGACCATCGATACCAGTTGCGTTTGGAGAACTTGCCAATTCGACAGGTATAACCCCATACATACAACCTGTCACTTTCTACAATCTGTCATATTACAAAAATGGGCGCTTCAAGCCCGCAGCTACTGGTTATTCATACATAGGTTTTGGAGCCCAAGGTGAACGCAATATTCAAGACCCTTACGGAGTCCAGGAATACGATAGTAGAACAAATTACTTTATGGTGGGTTCTGGATTGTCAAGACCTATTGACGGGACACAACTATGGAGTCTTGGATACAGCCTTGATATCGTTTCGAAATACGCAGGGATCGGTGGTCTATTCGGTTACGTTGCTTATACTCGCGTTCCAATAAGCGTGCCAGAATACATTTACATTAATAATTATACACGTGAAAAGTTCACGGGATGGACGGGGACGGGTTACGGTTCTTACACGGGATCTTCAAACTACACTGTAATACGTATGGATAGTAACATAACAGAAGTTGCAACGTGGACCACACAATACTTCGTAAATGTCACTACGCCATACGGTAACACTACAGGAACCGGCTGGTACGATGCGCACTCAAATGCACAATTCGGTGTAAGTCCTACAACCATTTATCATAATCATACTTACCGATCCGTATTTGCTAACTGGAGCATGGGATCGCCATCAACACAAAGCAGCATTGTAGTAAACTCACCTGCTAATATAACTGCCTTGTGGGACGATCAATACTTCGTAAATGTCACTACGCCATACGGTAACACTACAGGGACCGGCTGGTACATTAACAATACATATGCGCATGTTTCTGTTTATCCTAACACCACTACAATAACTCAAAACAAAAAATACTCATTCTTTTCATGGAGCAATGGGATCAAAAACAGCAGTGCAAATGTGCTTGTTAAAAATCCCATTGAACTTAACGCGCAATTCAGAAACGAGTATCTTGTACCTATACTTTTAAAGGATGCGTATGGCAATGTACTAACCCCCACTTCCTTAGTAATAAACAACAAACCAAGTCCTACAGAAAATTTCCTCTTTGAAGGCGTCACATACTTGATAAATGGAGCTTACTACAAAAACACATTTATGGCATCAAACAACAATGAAACAATAAGTGATAATTCTACAATTTACATCAACCTACCTATCTACAATGTAAAAGTAACTACTCGTGACATTTTTGACCTTCCTGTAAATGCCTCTTTGGATCTTAACTTCAGTAATGGTACGGATATTCACATGTATTCTGGTTCTAGTGGCATTGTTAACTTTAATGATGTACCATATGGTGAAATCTTTGGAAAAGCAACATATCTAGGAATCACGATGCCCGTAAAAGCATCAGGAGGATCAAACGCATCAATCATATTCATATCTATAACCGACATAATCATATTTGTCGTAGTGATAATCTTAGGAGTACTCGCACATGAAATCTCAAAACGCAGACTCAGGGGAACCTCTCAAACACAGTGAAACCTTTTTATCCTTTGTTTTCTATCTAAAACTGATATAATGAGAGTTGCGATACTTATAGCTCCGGCCGGTTTTCGCGATGAAACCGTAAGCATAACTAAAAAGATATTGGAAAAATGGGGGGTTGAAACCATTATAACTAGCTATACGTCAAAGAACTGTATGGGAAATCACGGCGCAGTTTATAAACCATTCAATACCTCACAACTAATACCTCTTGATTATGATGGCATAATACTCGCCGACGGCCCTGGCGTGGAACAGTTTAAATTATACGATCTTCGCCAACTGCACGATCTTCTTATGATGTTTATTCAATCCAACAAGCTTGTCGCTGGTGTTGGAAATGCAATAAAAATAATAGCTCGGACCAACATGATACAAAACATGAAAATAGCAAACACAAAAGATCAGGATACAAACCATCTCGTGAAACTGTTCAAAGGAGTTATTACAAATTCTGCTCTAGAAAGCGACAAGAACATAGTAACTCTTGGAGACTCCGAACTAATATACGAGTTCGCAGACACTATAGTTTCCAAACTGGGAATAAAGTAATCAGATAAAAATTCTCTTTTGTGTACTGCAAATGTTGCATTTTTTTATTATCCATCCCCTAGACACTCTCACATTGCAATTAATGCCTGGTATTAATATCGCATCACATTTTTTGCAGATGTTTCTTTGGATTTCTTTAGGCATGCTTATCCTATAATGCTTGCTTATTCCCTTAGCTATGAATGTGTACTTTTTAGCAAGTTTTAGGGAATCTCCTCCCATAAGTGTCCTCTGACTTGCAAGTTCAAATAATCTCTGCATCCTCTCAATCGCTATCTTACGTTCAGTAGACTCGATCATACAATCAAATTTTTATACTTTAACACACTCATTCAATTGAGCGTGTTTCTACGGACAATTTCATATTATTCGATACCCAAAAGGTTATAATAAGCGATGTGAAGGACGTCTCTCCGTATGTTGAAGAGTCGATAATGAATATATACGGTGCAATAGTAAAAGTCAAACTAGATTCCTATGATGGTCTAACCGCAAAGGAAATAGCTAAACATGTTCTAAACGTTTACGGTATGCCAAATGCTGAGATAGAAAGCAAACTCGATCGTTATCTCGAAGATCTTCCTTATTCTTATTACAATGTTTCCTGGAAAGGCAAGATGAATGTATTGGATGGCATGGTCGAACTTCTTAATGAACTTAAACAAAAAAATGTCCTTGTAGGTGCGGCTACTGGTGATGAAGAGAAGATCACAAAGATGAGGCTTCAAGAGGCAAAAATCAGTGAATATTTCAAGTTCGGCTCGTACAACGAAAATGGATTTTATATGAAGGATATACTTTCCCATGCGCTTTCAACTATAGAAAAGGATTACAATCTGCCTAAAAAAGCAGGAGTGTTTGTAAGCTGTTCTCCTGTATACATAAAGTCAAGTTCTGACTTGGGTTTGAAAAGCATAGGTATAGAAACAAGCAGACACTCCAAGCAGGAGCTTGAGCTTGCCGGAGCATCAACAGTGCTGAAAGACCTTAAAGATAGGAGCACGATTTTAAAGATGCTAATTCAATAGCAGTATAACTCTGTTTTACAACAAGGAATTTATACCTTTACTGATATAACTTCTACTGATGGTATAATGCAAAATCTTTTGAATATAGGGGAACAAGCACCAGAGATAAAATCTAAAGCATGGTTTCCGAGCGAAAGTAAAATATCCGAATTCAAACTTTCTGGAATGAGGGGCAAATGGATTATACTTGCGTTCTATCCTGGAGATTTCACTTTTGTGTGTGCAACTGACATAGAAGCGTTTATGTCTAACTATGAAGATTTTGAAAAGAACGACGCCAAGATATACGCAATAAGTACCGATAGTGTGTTTTCACACAAGGCATGGAGTGAAACTTCTCCTCGTGTAAAGAAGAGCAAAATTCCTCTTATAGATGACTTTAATAAAAAGATCTCTACGGATTATGGATTTCTCAATTCAGATACTGGGGCGGCAAGACGTGGCACGGTAATAATAGATCCAGATGGCAAGGTGCAATATTTCGCAATTCACAACGACGCTTTAGGGAAGGATACGGATCATATATTCACTGCATTTATGGGTTTGAAGTATGTTCGTGAGACTCCTGCCGCAGAAGGTCACGTATGTGCGGTTCCTGCAAACTGGCGTCTTGGAAAGAGAGCGTTGGATATCGACATTGTAAATGATATAGGCAAGTTGTGAAGGTGCTCTTATGGATGGGAAACTGCTTGCCAAAACCCTCTTCGAAATCAACGCAATAAAGTTTGGCACATTCACAATAAAATCAGGTAGACAGAGTCCGTACTACATCGATCTTCGCGTGTTACCTTCTCATCCCGAAGCTCTGTCTCTTGTTGGAAAAACTATCGCCGAGCTTATTCAAAATTCTAATTCCGAGGTAAACAGGCTGTGTGGCATACCTCTCGCAGGTATAGCTATTGTAACTTCCGTAGGTGCAGAAGCAGGTATTCCTTCAATCTACACGCGCAAAGAACCTTCAATATACAAAGAGCTAGTCGCAAATCTTAAAAAAATGTCACATGAAAAGTTCGATAGCTCGGAGCTTCCCATTGTTGATAAAGTTTTACACGTAATAGAAGAAATGGGTAATCTCAAATCTCACGGTATAAAACGCCTTGTTGATGGCGAAATGAAAAACAACGATGTGATAGGCATAGTGGATGACGTAGTTACTGATGCAGGCAGCAAAATAGAAGCAAGAGACATGATACTCGCCGAAGCTGCAAATAAGAAACTAAATGTAACTGTAAAGGACGTCTTCGTTTTGATAGATCGGGAAGAAGGGGGATCCCAAGTTCTTTCAGAACATGGCATGAAGCTTCATTCTGCAGCAAAGATAAGTGACATAGTAAACTGGCTTGCAGAACAGGGCTTGCTAAGTTCCTTAGAAATAAAAAACATAACAGATTACATGTCAAAATGGCGCAAGTGACCATAAACCAGAAAAACATATAAAATATAACCCAGTTATATTTACTGGTTCGGTATGCTTAACATTGATCTTACTGTATTACTATCTGTAGTGATGGGTTTCTCTGTTTTCCTTTCATTACCCGTTATACTTTATAAAAAGATAACACTACGACAGATGCTAGGCTTCAATGCGATTGCTATAGGTATTCTTGCGTTTCTCCTTGTAGATATTTATGGTGATGTGTCTTCAATATTCGGCAACATGCCAATTACAGATCCTTTAGAAATAGTTTTTCTTGTCGGATTTCTTGTTTCCTTTCTTTTTTTCATAGGCCCTAAAGAGAGCCGAGATCCTGAAGAGAATCCCAAACGCACTTCAATATTAGCTGCGATAGGTATCGGCTTGCAGAATCTCACCGAAGGTCTTGTTTTCGGTTCCGCAGGCGCCGCAGGCATAGTTTCCATATATGTACTTTCAGCTATAGGCTTTACACTCCAGAATCTTACTGAAGGATTTCCAATAGCCGCACCTCTCGTTGGTTCAAAAGTAAAGATAGAGAAGAAATTCATGTCTGCCGCATTTCTGATAGGCGGAATACCTACGATACTAGGCACGCTTCTAGGTCTAGTATTCTTTTCGAAAATGTTCATCGTCTTCTTCGATGCATTGGCAAGCGCTGCGATTCTATATGTAATACTTGCTCTATTCCATGTAAATATAAACAAGAGTAGGATTGAAGACAGAAAAGAAATGAAATATCTGATGTTGCTTACCTATCTCGGAATTCTCATAGGATTCGTTGTTGCATTTGTTGTAAACTATGCAGTAGTGGCATAATCTATCAATAATCTTAAATTAGTTATTAAGTGGGCCCGCGGAGAATCGGACTCCGGGTCTCCTCCGTGTGAAGGAGGCATCCCAAACCTCGTCTCTATTATTATGGATGGGCCCGAGGAGATTTGAACTCCTGACCTACGGCTCTCTTATGATTTATTATAAGACCGCCGCTCTAACCAGGCTGAGCTACGAGCCCCTAACTTTATATATGTGTAATCAGTATAAATATTAAACTATTTGTCAGTGTCTGCTTATGGATTTAGGAGAGGGTATCAGGAAGGCAATATCTAGGCTCACCGGCTCAACAATAATAGATTCGAAAACAATACGCGAGTTTAACAAAGAACTTCAAAAAGCACTAATCTCTTCTGATGTTGATATAAATCTCGTATTCGAATTTACTAAAAAAATAGAAGACATAGCGCTTCATAATAAGCTCCCAGAAGGAATAAGTCCTAAAGAATATGTAACTAATACTGTCTATCAGGAACTTGTTAAATTGATGGGAAAGAATCATCAGCCAGAAATAAAACCCAAACGGATACTGCTTGTAGGGATATATGGTTCTGGAAAGACAACCACTGCTGCAAAACTCGCGAAATTTTATCAAGACCGCGGTCTTAGCGTGGGCATGATCTGTTGTGACGTTTCAAGACCAGCCGCATTTGAACAACTAGAGATGCTCTCAAAACAGGCCAACGCACAATTCTTCGGAATAAAAGGGGAAACAGATGTAAAGAAAATAGTAACTGAAGGATTGAAAGAACTTGGTTCAAGGAAGGTAATAATATGCGATTCTAGCGGAAGGAGTGCATTGGACCAACAACTGGTAAACGAGCTAATACAGATAAACAACGAATTCAAACCCGACGAAAAACTCCTGGTAATAAATGCTGATATAGGGCAAGTTGCAGGAACACAAGCCAAAGAGTTCAATAACGCGATAAATATAACTGGCGTAGTAGTAACAAAAATGGACGGAAGTGGCAAAGGAGGCGGTGCACTAAGTGCGGTTAGCGCTGCAAATGTAAATATAATGTTTATAGGTACTGGTGAAAAACTCAACTCTCTTGAACTGTATAACTCTGAGAAATTTGTAGGCAGATTGCTTGGTATACCTGATTTAGAGGCCCTCGCAACGCATGTAAACGAAGCAATAAGGGAAGCTAATATAAAACCCGAAGAAGTCGAAGTAACCGAACTTAATTTTGATACTTTCTACACACAGTTGAAAGCCATGTCAAAAATGGGTCCGATGAAAAATGTACTTGGTATGATGGGTTTTGCAGATGTTCCAAAAGAGTACGTTGAACAAGGAGAAGGCAAACTCAAAGTGTATAAGGCAATAATCGGTTCAATGACTAAAGAGGAAAGACAAAGCGAAAAATTAGTGAGAGATCCAAGTAGGATACGAAGGATTTCGATGGGCAGCGGTACCGACGAAAAAGAAGTTAAAGGCTTGTTAAGCGACTTCAGCAAAATGAAAAAGTTTTATGAAATGTTTAAAAACGATAGAAACGTAAAAAAGAGATTTTCACAGTTTATGAAATAATCAAAAAATAAAAAAGAAAACAAAACATTTATCTTCTGGATTTTTTTACTGACTTCTTCCCTTTCTTAACTGCTTTTTTTGCAGCTTTCTTTACGGTTTTCTTTGCCATTTTATACACTTTTATCGATGAAGTAAAGATAGGTAACTATTTAAAGCAAATCCTTTTTAATTTGAAAACAACATACATATTGTTGTATTGAGATAAATGATTCTGTATCTTAAAACATAGAAGATTGATACGCATGCCAGACCTTAAAACAAAGTTGGAAGAACTTCAACAGGAATACTCAAAGACCCGCTACAACAAAGCTACAAATAAACACCTTGGAATACTTCGGAGAAAAATCTCCGACGTTAAAAAGGAACTTAGCAAGCCCAAATCCCGCTCCGGTGTAGGTTTCTCTGTAAAGAAAACTGGCGATTCTACTGTTGCATTAGTCGGTTTCCCGAATGCCGGAAAATCATCATTGATAGGTCTACTTACCGGTGTCGAATCAAAAGTTGCCGGTTATTCTTTCACAACAGTTTCTGTAATACCTGGAATGCTTGAATACAACGGCGCAAGCATACAGATACTGGATGTTCCTGGTCTTATAGAAGGGGCACACACTGGTAAAGGCGAAGGCGCAAAAATAGCAAGTGCTGTCCGCGTATGCGATCTCTTACTATTCGTAATAGATGTTAATCATCCAGAGCAGTTATACAAACTTGTTGACGAACTTTACGATTTGAAGATAATAGTTAACAGAAAAAAGCCAAACATACGGATAGAAAAAAAACTTACCGGAGGCATAGAGATAGAGAGTCTAAAGAAGAAAATTCCTGACAAGAAAAGCATAACCAATATTCTAAATGACTTCAAAATATTCAATGCAAAAGTCATTTTTTATTCGGATGCAGATCTTGAAGATTTGTTTGAAATTGTTGAAGGAAATTCCGTTTATATAAATGCCATAGTTGCTCTAAACAAAATCGACACTGTTGATATGGAGTATGCAGAAAGGATAAGGCAAGAACTTGAAAAAACAACAAAAATGAAAACTATATTAACAAGCGCGATAAAAAATACGGGAATACCAAAACTCAAGGATTCGATATTTTCATCTCTTAATCTCATGCGCATCTACCTCAAACCTAAGGACGGAGAAACGGATCTGTCCAAACCGATAGTTGTAAAGTCCGGCAGCACCGTATTCGATGTTGCAAAAGCTCTTCATTCAAAGATGGCCAAAAATACTAAGTATGCCTATGTAAGCGGACGTAGTGTAAGATTTGAAAATCAGAAAGTCGGAATCGATCATATACTATCAGATCAGGATGTAGTAACAATTATATATGATAAGTATTAACGTCATAGAGGATGAGCAGATGGCTATCAGATACTGGGAATTTGAGGATGCACCACTTAAAGAAAAACTCAAAGATCCAAACGTCAGGGAGATAGCAAAAATCTATTTTGATAACGAGACAAAAGCGTACAGATTTGCACGGGCTTTATATGAGGTTAAAATCAAGAAAGCACTGCGACTTAAATCATGCCCAGAAGATCTTCCTATGGCAACATGGAAAAGATATCTTGATTTTGGCGTAATGGTTGGCATACTAAAGCATGAAGATAATGTGTATAGTTTTACTGACAGGTATTCAAAACCACTGAGAAACATTTCAGTGTATATAAAATCATGGATGGACATAGAAAAAACAGAAGATCTGACTACTCTATTTGCAACTGCAAAGACCGGTAGGAGAAACAGGAAACAACGCACATATGAAAACCCAGAAGTTCAGTAAGATTACATATCTACTGCGCAATTTCCATAAATATCAATATTATACTATCCAAGCATCATTTCTTTAATATTCATGATTCTTGATCCTACTTCAGCTCAAGCTTGCCTTTATTCTTCTGAATAATATCGATGCAACTATAAAAAGAATCACATTTGCAATTATCAATACTACTAGGTCTATGTTAGTTCCTAACCCTTTGAATCCTGTTAGCAAACCTCTCAATCCATCAACACCATAGTATAGGGGGTCAATATACGCAAGCACCTTCATCCAATCCGGTGCAGTGTTTATCGGGAAGAAAGCTCCAGAAAGAAAAAACATCGGAGTTACCAAGAAGTTTGATATAAGTTGAAAACCCTCAAAACTATCCATTCTTGAAACGATAATCAATCCCATAGACACGAACGCTGTTGAGATGAGTGCCATAAACACCATCGCCAAAAGAAAATTTATTATCCCTATAGTCCAAACATTTATCACTCCAAAGATCACAAGTATAACGAAAAGAACAAGTGCATTTATCAAAGAAACAGTAGCACTTCCGATAACCTTGCCTAAAACAATGCTCATTCGTGATATGGGAGCCACCAGTATCTCCTTCATGAATCCAAACTGCCTATCCCATATTATGGAAATTGCTGAAAAAATTGAACCAAACAAAAGTATCATACCTATGACTCCGGGAGCTACAAACATCAGATACGTTTCGCCATGTGTAGCTTGTGCGAATGCTCCTGAAAATGCTGCTCCTAAACCAACTCCCATTATGGCTATCCACATCAACGGGCCTACAAATCCTCCGATCACTCGCGACCTTGCTCTTTTGAATCTTATGATTTCCCTTAGCCAAAGGGTGTAGATGGCTGACAAGTCACCTGCCACGGAATCTCATCCTCATAGTTGTAGTGTTATCACCACTCTCCTCTCTGATCTCCTTACCCGTAAGTGATATAAAAACGTCTTCCAGGCTGGGTCTTTTTAGCATAATGCTCTCTACGTCTATTCTATTCTGATGTGCAATGTTTATGAGCTCTGGTATTAATTTGCTTCCATTTTTTGTAGCTATATCTACCTTTCCTTTATCATACCCTTTCACGTTCTTAACTTCTGGATTTTCATTTGCGATCTTTTCAAATGCTTTTTGATTTGATACTACTGCAGTTATTATGTCTCCTCCTAAAGAATCCTTTAATTCGTCAGGTGTTCCTATCTTTATCACTTTCCCATTATCTATTATCCCTACTCTATCACAAAGAAACTCAGCTTCCTCAATATAATGAGTCGTCAATATTATTGTCATGTCTTCTTTTTTGTTAAGATCCATTATGTATGACCAGAGTCTTCTTCTTGTTTGCGGATCCAAACCTACGGTTGGCTCATCTAGAAATAACACCTTTGGTTTGTGTATAAGTCCCCTTGCTATCTCTAATCTTCTTCTCATGCCTCCCGAGTATGTTTTCACTAAGTTATTCTGTTTATCTTCTAATTCTACTATTTTCAAGGATCTGATTATCGCTCTTTTTCTTTCATCTGGTGGCACTCCGTACAACCTTCCATGAAGATCAAGATTTTCTCTTCCTGTAAGTTGGTCATCAAGGCTCTGATCCTGAAATACTATACCTATCGAAGCTCTTACTCTGTCCTTGTCCTTTACTATATCGTGCCCATTTACCTTTGCACTGCCTGAAGTAGGTTCGTTTATTGTTGAAAGCATTGATATGGTCGTTGTCTTGCCTGCACCATTAGGTCCCAACAACCCGAAAATCTCTCCCTCTTTTATATCAAAAGTTATGTTATTTACCGCTACGAATTCCCCATACTTTTTCGTAAGTTTGCTAATCCTTATAATGCTCTGCATTACTCGTCATCCCTTCTGACTACCTTTATTATCCCGGGTTTTGGACTAAATATGTCTCCACTGCGTTCTAACTCATTTATGTATTTTGTAGTTGTGGCCCTATCAATCCCTTGCTTCTCAGCCTCTTCAAGTATTCTGACTATTTTCGCACTCTTCTCTTCTTCATCAAGTCTTTTTATTATCTCCATCAAAACATTCATCTTGCTTATCTTTTCCCTAGGCATTCCTGTAAGTAGTGTGTCGATATCTCTTCTTCCCGATCTGTCAACCGCTAGTGTATTCAACATGTATTCAAATAGTGATATCGCAAGTTCTGCATCCTTCACTTCGATCTGCGTTGCGAGTCTAGACTTCGTACTCGCCTCAGCAAGTCTTACGAGACCTTCTATCTGTCTAGGAGTCATCGGTACAGCACCTTGCTTTATTCCTGTTTTTCTTAAATCGATGTAATACTCTGATATTTTTTCACTGGCTTCCGGAGTTAACCTAGGTTTTATGTTCTTTCTTGCATAAGCAACGTATTTTCTAAATAACTCGGGATCTATCTGCGGTTTCTGGACTTGTTCATACTCGCTCATCTCTGCTATCTGCGCGCCTGCGGCTTCATGTTGCATTAATATGTGCTTTGCAATCATTCTGTCTTTCTCTTCATCAAGAATGTCTTTTATTGGAAATATCAAATCAAATCTTGATAGCAAAGCGGGTGATATATCGAACTGCTCAGCAGGATAAACGTTCGGATCAAATCTTCCATACTTGGGATTTGCTGCTGCAAGAACTGATGTTTTTGCACTAAATCTGGCAACAATTCCAGCCTTTGCCACGCTTATACTCTGCGATTCGAGTGCTTCTAAAAGTGATGATTTATCTTCCTCTCCAATCTTATCAAATTCGTCAATGCTCACTTCCCCTCCAGAACCCAGTACTAATGCTCCTGCTTTAAGCGTCCATCCTCCTTCAGAAAATTCGTCTCTTTCCGCAGCAGCTGTAAGTCCGGCAGAGCTTGTTGACTTTCCACTCACATATATCCCTTTAGGTACGATGGTGCTTACAGCCTGCAAAAGCCTCGTTTTAGCGCTTCCAGGATCTCCTATAAGCATCATGTGTATATCGCTTCTGATTCTACCTCCATCAACCAATTTCTTGTCAGGTGTTCCACCGAACAGTTGAAGAGCTAGTGCCTTTTTTATTTCATCATAACCATAAATTGAAGGGGCTATTGATTGTGCGACTTTTTCAAATATCAGCGGATCAGTTGCCAGTTCTTTTATGGCTTTTTCCTCATCCAATGTTATGTCAAACTCGGCAAACTCTTTTTCCTTCGGTTTTATAGATACCGCATCGAAGAACATAGTGTATAGTAACTTGTCTTCTTTCCCCCTTGCTGTTTTTCTTGGTTTTATCCTCAATATCCCTGTTATCTCAACTCTGTCTCCTGGTATTACAAGATTTACCATGTCGTCTTCTAGCCACACTTCGAGTTGCCACGTCGGTGTGCTTCCTTTAAGTTTTTCCAAAGGATCTTGTACAGCTATCCTCTGCAGGTTCGTAAATTTTGATTCTGCATTGTCTTGCTTCAATGACCGTCTCTTGCACTGTGGACATATCTCTACATTCGTGTCTCTGTCAACTCTTGCCTTAAGCACAGTACCGCAGAATGTGCATTTGAAAACACCTATACTTACTCTCGGAGTTATCTCAGATCTCTTCACTACGAGCGAATCCACTGTAAGCAATTTGCCTATGTACTCTGAACCGACATCTTGTATCATTGGGGTATTTGTCCCAACTCCATAAAATCTAGCATGCACCTGTCCTTCAAATTCGGGATTTGGGCTGAGCCTCAAAAGACCTGCATTGGCACTCTGAAGTGTGCTATCTGGATTGCTTACCAATTCTTCAACTAGTTCCGTGTCAAATTTTTCCAAGTCTTTAATATCAATATTTACGCTTTTCTCTGCTGGATATCTAAGATACATGCTATTTATCTGATCTATGTAATAAGAATTGAAGAATTCTATGAACCTATCAGAAAGTTCAGCGCTTGCTACTGTTTCTTCCATAGACTAACCTTTTATCGGTTTCGCAATAAAAGATTATAAAGAATAGCCTGTAAAAACAGTTAGTGGCAGTTCCGGTGATTGTCTGAAATTCTACATAACAACTCCAATATACTATGTGAATGACAAGCCACACATAGGTCATGCGTACACAACAATAGCTGCTGACATAATGGCCCGATGGAACAGATTGTGTGGCAATGAGGTATTCTTCCTTACTGGAACTGATGAACATGGAGAAAAAATAGAGAAAGCAGCTGTAGCATCCAAAAAAACACCTGAACAATTCGTAGACGGCGTTGTACTCCAGTTTGTAGAAATGTGGAAGACCCTTAAAATCACCAACGATGATTTTATAAGAACAACAGAACAACGTCACCAAAACGCAGTAACCGAATTCGTCAAAAGAATGTATTCCAACGGTGATGTGTACAAGGGCTACTATGAAGGATGGTACTGCACTCCTGATGAAACATTTTACACAGAATTGCAGCTTAATGAAGGCAAATGCCCACAATGCGGGAGGGAAGTTAAAAAAATCAAGGAGGAGTCATATTTTTTCAAACTAAGTAAATATCAGGACAGACTTTTATCTTTTTATGAAACCAATCCTGATTTTCTCTCTCCTTCTTTAAGAAAGAATGAAATAATAAACAGGGTCAGAGCAGGGCTCAATGATGTTAGTATAACTCGAACATCGGTCAACTGGGCGATACGATTTCCTATAGATGAAAAACACACTATATACGTTTGGGTTGATGCGTTGATAAACTATCTCAGTGCGATAGGTTGGCCTTCTAACGATTTTGAACATTTCTGGCCAGCAAACGTTCACATAGTTGGAAAGGAAATAAACTGGTTTCACACTGTGATATGGCCTGCTATGCTGTTTTCTGTAGGTATAGAACCTCCAAAAAAAGTTTTTGCACATGGATGGTGGACTGTCGAAGGAAAGAAAATGAGCAAAAGCCTGGGAAACGCAGTGAATCCCGCCGAAGTTGTATCCAAGTATGGACTTGATGCTTTCAGATACTTTATTTTCAGGGAGATGCCCTTTGGTGAAGATGGGGATTTTTCAGAAAAAGGACTTATCGCAAGAATCAACGGCGAACTCGTAGACGACCTCGGTAATCTTGTTTACAGGACTTTAACACTATCTGAAAGAACACAAAAAATAGCAGGTATACCTGAACTCGACAAACACCTAGACATCGAAGGCATAAAACATGACATGGAATCGCTTAACTTCTTTGCAGCTTTAGAAAAGATATGGGTATTCATACGAGCTTCTAATAAATATATAAATGAAAATCAAGTTTGGAAACTTTCTGATGAAAAATTATCCAATGCACTTTACAATCTACTCGAATCGATACGTATAATAGCCATTTTAATAAAACCATTCATGCCCGATGCTTCACAAAAAATAACTGAACAGTTAGGTACCGCAGAAGAGAAGATAAGCGATTGCATCTTTAAAGAATTCAATGGCACTCCAAAGCGCGGTTCTTATCTATTCACAAAAATAAAGATTACCTAATCTTCCACCACCAGACCGTACCGTAACTCGTATCTTCTATCACCAAACCAAACTTTTCAACTATTTCATTACGCAATCTGTCAGCATCGTTATAATTCCCTGTCTTTCTAAGTTCTTCTCTACTTTTCATCATATTAATTGCCTCCTTAGGTACTGGTTTTTTGTAAGAATCATTTTCAAGAATTCCTATTATTTTTGCAAATTTCAACACATTTTCAATAGCAAACCTTTTGTCTTCATCGCTTATCGTTTCGTGTGTGTCTGCAAACTTTCTCAGATCCATTATGCAAGAATGAAAGTGTGATAATGCCAGTGGTGTATTAAAGTCATCATTCATTGCACTTGTAAATTCGGTATCAAGTTTCCCAACTATTCTTTTTATTTCGTCATGATGTTCTTTTCCCATATCCATGCTATAAAACACTCCTAGAGACGAATAGAAATGTGCCAACCTTCTGTCCGCTTCTTCTAAGGTACTTTCTGTGTAAGTGATCTCTTTTCTATAATGTGTTGATGCAACCATGAGTCTAATGGTTTCTGGACTATACTCCTTTACCGATTCTCTTATAGTTACAAAATTTTTCAAACTCTTGCTCATCTTTTGGCCTTTTATGCTCAATATTCCCGAATGCAGCCAATATTTAACAAAAGGTTTCTTTCCAAAAGCAGCTTCAGCTTGCGCTATTTCATTCGTGTGATGTGGGAATATCAGCTCATTTGCTCCCCCATGGATATCATACTGTGGTCCGAAAATAGCGTATGTTATTGCAGTGTCTTCAATATGCCATCCTGGCCTTCCAGAAAGCATTACCTTAGAACTATCAATGAGCACTTCAATGTCCCATGATGGTTCGCCTTTCTTTGCAGCTTTCCACAAAACGAAATCATACGGATTTCTTTTTCCTTCAACAACCTCTATCCTATGCAATTTTAATTCATCTATTTTCATTCCTGAGAGTTTCGTATAATCTTCAAATTTTGACACATCATAATACACGTCTCCATCCACGTAATAGGCGTAACCATTGTCAAAAAGCAATTGTATCTGTTCTTTTATTGCACTTATATAATCGTGTGATCTTGGGAATAAATCAATATCATCTCTTACTCCTATGCTTTCCATGTCCTCCATGAATCTTGTTTCATACCTTCTTGCCAATTCTATTGCGTCTTCTCCTTTCTCACTTGCTCTTGCAATTATCTTATCATCAACATCTGTTATGTTCTGCATGTATGTAAGGTCGTACTTCAGATATCTTAGCCATCTTGCTATAATGCTGAAATCCACATACGTTTTAGCATGGCCCAGATGTGCATCATCATAAACAGTTTGTCCGCATACGAACATTTTGACCTTTTTTCCATTCAAAGGTGCAAACTCCTCCTTAGATCTTGTCAGAGTATTGTAAACGGTAAGGACCGAATCCATGTTCACACTGCAAATATTGTTTGGTTAGTTGGAGCCACTGCATTTGGTGCGACTGTTTTGCTAAGATAAAAATCGCCTACAGCTATGTAATCCATCACAGCAGAGGGAGTTGCTCCGGCTACTCCTGCCGTAACCTTTATGCTTACGTTCTGACACAACAATGTCTCCAATGGTATTGTAGCATTCATGAATGTGCTAGGTGCGTTTTTGTTTCCAGAAACATAAGTGTTATAATGTATTCTCATAAATGGCACGCCGTCTTGATAAACTTCAACGTAAAGGAGATTGTTATAAGGTGATATTATTTTGAAATTGAGATAAGGTTCTGTAACCAAGAACGGATCCGAAGTGAGATTGCCTACGTAGTGCGAGATACCTCCCATATATGTGGTTGCAAAGTACGTGCCATTGTAACCCTCCCATGTATGGTTGTAATAATTCCCTTCAATGTTTGCTTGCGTTAGATTGAATGGATTTGTTCCAAAGCCACCAGTAGCATTCCATCCATCATACGTTCCAGTACTGAAATTGCCATTCTTTATCGGCATTGTTGGCAGATTTGATAAACAATCAAAGCTCTGTCCTACTGTTGTAGTGCTGTTCGCTGTTTGGTTCGTCTGCGTTTGATTTTCTATTGTAGTTGTTTGTGTAGTAGTTATGGTCCTGGTTATGGGTCCTGTTTTGTTATGTGATGTTATGACATACACGGCAACAAGTACCAATGCAATGAGGACTATTATAAATACTAAAGTATTTTTACTTGCCATAACTATCAAAACTCAAATTCCTTATAAGTTAAGCTAACTGCTCTATTCAAACTTAAATACCTTTTCTACATTGCTGCTGGTTAGGAAAGACTAAATTTATATACTATAAATACTGATTGATACACGTTGTAACTATCAGAGTATCACGGTGTTTATTTGGGAAGTATACCTAGAAAATGGAAAAAGAAAGGAAGAATGCGATGGAAATGGGTAAAGAAAAGAAGACGAAGAATAAAGAGAGCCCAAAAGAGAAGAGTTGGAGAACTCTGAGTGTTTCAAAGCGCCAAACCTACAAAGTCAAAGACATACGATTGGCACACTCTGGGGCAAACCAACTCGCATGGGCTGAAGCTCATATGCCTGCCCTTATTGCTATAAGAGACGAGTATAAGAGATCAAAGCCTTTGGAGGGTTTAAGGATAGCTGCCGCTCTTCATGTGACAAAAGAAACTGGAGTCCTTGCCCGTACATTGAAAACTATGGGTGCGGAGCTTTATCTTACCGCATCAAATCCAATGTCCACACAGGATGATGTTGCTGCAATTTTGGCTTCAGAAGGAATACACGTATTCGCATGGAAAGGTGAAACTGACAAAGAATATTATGACAATCTAAAACGAGTTTTAGAATCAAAACCAAATCTCATAATCGATGACGGCGGCGATCTGCATATAGCCTTGCATGAGGTGTACAAAAACATAAAGCTGATCGGTGGTACTGAGGAAACTACTACCGGAGTAAACAGGCTAAAAGCACTTCAGAAAGCGGGCTTAATGCGATATCCCATAATCTCAGTAAACGATGCAAATACAAAGTATCTTTTCGATAATAGGTACGGAACAGGGCAGAGCACAATAGATGGCATACTCCGTTCAACAAACGTGCTTATAGCTGGAAAATGCGCTGTTGTAGTAGGCTATGGTTGGGTTGGAAGAGGCATAGCTATGCGTTTTCATGGCCTTGGGGCACGAGTCATAGTCACAGAAATAAATCCATTCAGGGCTCTCGAAGCCCTTATGGACGGTTTCGATGTGATGCCTATATCCAAGGCAGCTCCTATGGGGGATATCTTTGTAACTGCAACCGGAAACAAAAACGTTATACCAATATCCGTAATAAACAAAATGAAAGATGGAGCCATACTCGCAAATTCTGGGCATTTCGATGTCGAAATAGATGTTAATAGCCTAAAAAATACTTCTTCATCTGTTAAAACAATACGCCAGTATCTAGACGAATACACTCTAAAAAACAAACACAAAATATATCTTCTTGCAGAAGGACGTCTTGTAAATCTCGGTGCTGCAGAGGGTCACCCGAGCGAAGTTATGGACCTTAGTTTTTCAAACCAGGCACTATCTATACTATATCTTGTTAACAACAAACTTCCTCCAAATCTATACAACGTTTTAGGAGAAATAGATGAAAAAGTCGCAAGGCTAAAACTTTCAGGAATAGGTATTTCAATCGATTCCGTCAGCGAAGAACAGGAACGCTACATGTCTGGATGGAAAATGGGCACTTAATCACGAGAGTGTTCTTGACTGATACCTGCCGCGCTCCTCTATGCTCCTCAATCTCCTGAGAATCGTTCTCGATTTTTGATAAGTGTCATATCCTTTAATAAATTCATAATACATATTTTCCCGTAAAGACCGTTTCATTAATAACACATCGAGTGCCTTCTCTTCAATACCGTTACTAATCTCTGATATACCGAAATCAAATACGATCACCCTGCCTCTATTTACGATTATGTTTGCCGGAGTAAAATCTCCATGGACTACGTCATTATCATGAAGTTTAGCCAAAGATTTTCCAACCTTCCTCATAAGCTGCTTGTTAAGTTTCATATCCTTCATAAGCACGCCTTTCAGCAGCTCCATATATATTGAATATTTACCAACAGCAATAACTCTTGGAGCAGCAATTCCTGCGTCATTGACTCTTGACATAACTCTGGCTTCCATCCTTGTTCTCTTTCTTCTAAGTTCCTCGTCAAGTTTTTTTATCCTATAATTTTTTGCTTCTCTATTTTTAAGTATCATGTCCGTCTCAAATATATTAACTTTGTATATTTTTGCTTCAGCTCCTTCTGCTATTTTTTTCATGTTATCTGCCATACACCATCGCCGAATCCACTCTATATTTCTGCTTAACATCACAGTTTTCCAATTTCGTATAAGCTTCGTGTTTCAGCATCTTCTCTGCAACGTACGCTATCATTGCACCGTTGTCTGCATTGAATTCCCTATCTGCACATCCAAATTTGGCATCATGTTCATCTGCCACGCTCTGAAGCATATTCTGAAGTCTTGTGTTCTGCGCAACTCCTCCACAAAGATTGATTTCATTACTATTCGTTAGCATCATGGCTCTCTCCAGAGCTTCACACAACATTGAGAAGGCAGTCTCCTGCACTGACATGCAAATATCTTCATCACTTTCCTTACCAATCAATTCAGTAGCCTTTGTTAGTAATCCTGTGAAAGAGAAATCCATGCCTTTAACCGTGTAAGGCAGGTCTATATACTTTCCACCTTTTGCCGTTTTTTCTATGCTGGAACCCCATGCAGGATCTAACTTTAGTTGTCTAGCTAGAGAATCCAGCATGTTGCCTACTCCAATGTCGAAAGTTTCTCCAAGAACTGAGTAGTGTGAAAAAGGTTTATTCACCCTTTTCAGTATCTGAGAATTGCCTCCACTAACATACATTATTATCGGGTCTTTAAGATTCATCAAATGGTTTGTTATCTCTATATGCCCTACTGAGTGGTTAACCATTGCTACCCTTATTCCTAGTTTTTTTGCTATAGTCTTTGCTGATATTTGCGCAACCTGGAGACACGGCCCAATTCCCGGGCCTCTTGTGTATCCCACACCTTCTATTTCTCTTATTTCTAATCCAGCTTTTTCCAAAGCAGTAACTATGACGTCACGTGCACTTTCTATATGGTGTTCTGCAACTTTTGCAGGTATCATGCCGCCTTTTCCTATGTTGTACATCGATTTTTCATTGGCAAGTATCTTGCCTTCATCAACTATGCCAACTCCAAAGGTATGTGCACTGCTCTCTAAGCCGATTATTGCCATCTATTTACCATCTAATCTTTCAACATGAACTCTTCTAGGTGCGGTCTTATTCTATCTCTTTCCCTCTTATGGTTCTCTATAAATTTATTTACTCTGTTGGTTAGATCAGCTTTATGTTCACCGGCAAGCACCTTTCCACTTCTCTCACCATCAAATATCGCTTCAAGTTTTTTGTCATCAGGTTCAAAAAGGTACTTGTAATACTGGCACACTGAACATTTTTCCGGATCACCTCCGTACTTCTTTTGGAGTTCAATTGTGGATTGCTGCCCAGTTATCGCAGAATTTATTTTTCTCTTAACGGTTTCTGGATCGTCGTTCAGATATATTGTCTTGCTTGGGTCGCTTGATGACATCTTCGGCTCTCCCTTGAGTCCTGGCAAGAACTTACTATGCATTATTGCTGGTTTATAGTAACCCAGTTTACCCACTACATCTCTTGCTATTCTGAAATGTACATCCTGGTCTATTCCCAAGGGGATGAGACATGGGACGTTCTTTTTATCCCTTACTGATTTTATAAACGTCCCGACTGCCTGAAGACTTGTATAAAATATTGCACCTATGTTTGTTTCATTTGTGAATCCAAACGCATCTTTTATCATAGAAAACGTAACGTGCTTTGCAACTCTTACCGCGTTTTTGTACATCGTTCCTGCATATTCTGTATCTAGAAATATGTGCGTTTTCTTCTTATCAAAACCCAACGCAGCTATACTGAGTGCGTCTTCATACGCTAGTCCGTGTGTGATCTCTAAGTCATTTATGTTCTTTTTTGTTAGGAATTTTTCCTCATCAGGAATCTGTATGTAAACTTCAGCATCAAATTTTTCCTGAAGCCACTGTGCCATCACGAATGGTATCAGGTGTGCGATTGTCATAGTTCCCGAAGGCGCTATGCCTGTGTATACATAAAATCCGTTTCCCTTCTCATACTGGTCTAACAACCAATTCATATCTCTGTGCGCGAAAAATATGCCTCTTCTTATCATGTAATTCGGTTCTCCTGCAAGTTTCTCTATTCTCTCGATGAGTTTATTGTCTATGAGATCCACTCCGAAGTTCTTAACAAGCGAATCATACTCCACATTCCCCTCAACATCGTAAGGAGTTACTAACTCTTTCATAAAACCATTTTGTCGTAGCGTTTAAACTACTCTGAATCAATCTATGCTTTCATATTTTTATCCCTTTAGCATTTTCTGCACCTACAAAAAAGACACAACAAAAACAATGCTATTATATATAGGTACTTGCCAACACGTTTTGCTAGATAAGATATTTAAAGATATTCTTCAAATATACACTAATGCATGCGAAATCGACTAGCGTTACAGTTAGTTCTCTTTTTAAAAAGGTGTGTTTTTGGTAGAAAAAGGCGGCCATAGATTCGTGCCAGTTCACGAAATACTCGACGAGAAAGATGCAGAAGAGATATTGGGAAGTATGAAGTTGAAGAGGGAAAATCTTCCAAAGATATCCGTAGAAGATCCTCAGATACAGGGCATAGGCGCGAAGCCTGGTCAGGTTATAAAAATAAGCAGAAATGACTACGGAAAGAAGTATCCTTATTACAGGTTGGTTGTAGAGTGATCTAATGGTTGATGAAGATTTTAGCTTGATGGATAAGTATCTAAGCCCTTCAGCACTGGTGCAGCACCAGACTGAGAGTTACAATAGATTTGTCGATACTGGTATTAAAAAAATAGTTGCAAAACAGAGTTTGATAGAACCCAGTGTAGAGGGCTTCGCATTAAAACTTGGCAATGTCCGTATAGGTAGCCCTTCAATAATAGAGGCAGACAGTTCTAGGAGAAGTATAACTCCGAACGAGGCGCGTCTTAGGAACGTTACTTATTCCGCTCCTATATTCATGGAAGTAATTCCTGTTATACGTGGTATAGAAAAGGTCGGGTCTTATGGGGATGTATTCGTAGGAGAACTTCCGGTTATGGTCGGAAGCAGCATATGCAACACGCGCGTATTAAGCAGGGATCAACTCATAGAAAACGGTGAGGATCCTGATGATCCTGGCGGATATTTCATAATAAAAGGAGTAGAAAGAGTTCTTATAGGTCTAGAGGATGTGGCTTCAAACAGGATAATAACTACAAAAGAGAAGGGAGGTACCGAAGTTAAAAGTAGGGTGTTTTCATCAACACCTGGATTCAGAGCAAGGTGTGTTGTATCTAGAAATCAAAATGGCATATTTACTGTTGATTTTCCAACAGTGAGTAAAAGCATAGATCTAATACTTTTACTTAGGGCATTGGGTCTACAGGTTACTGATATGAAAGAGTACGCGAGTGATGTACTGCATTTCAAAAATGATATATTGCTGTGTATAGAGACTAGCCCCCTGTCAGAAAATGGAGATATGCAGCCTTCAGAAGCACTCTGGGAGATAGGTAAAATGGCAGCTCCGGGACAGGCAAAGGAGTACCAGATAAAAAGGGCAGAAACTCAGATGGATAGCTATCTTCTTCCTCACATAGGCAATGATGCAACTAGCAGAAAAGAAAAGGCAAGATATCTGCTGCAAATGGCAAGAAAGGGAACACTGGTTGCTAATAAAATGGTCAAACAGGATGACAAAGATCACTATGCAAATAAGAGAGTCAGATTTTCTGGAGAACTCATGGAAGAACTTTTTGCATATGCGTTTAGATTCTTCCTAAAAGAAGTCAAATACCAAGTCGAAAGGATGAGTGCCAGGGGAAGGAGACTAGGAATGCAATCGATAATAAGTCCCGATACTCTCACCGAAAAGATAGCTTATGCTATGGGTACTGGAATGTGGGTTGCTGGTCAAACTGGGGTATCGCAGGTACTTGACAGAACAAACATGATAAGCACGTATGCACATCTGAGAAGAGTAAAGTCTCCTCTAGCTAAAAAGCATCCCCACTTCAAAGCAAGAGATGTCCATGGGACTCAATGGGGAAAGATTTGTGTATCAGAAAGTCCTGAAGGACAGGAGGTAGGTTTGACAAAGTATCTCGCACTTCTTTCAAGAGTCACTGTCGGTGCTGATGAAGCCATGACTGAACAAGAGCTCAAGAAGATAGGGATAAAAGAGTTCTAAGGTTGATCTAATGGAAATAAAAAAATGCTACATATATTTGAACGGACGCGCTATAGGCTCTGTTGACAATCCTGCAAAATTCGTAAACGAAGTAAGAACATCAAGAAGAAAGGGACAGATATCCGGTGAAGTCAACATATCTTACATGGAAAAACTTGGAGAAGTTCGCGTTAATACGGATAGGGGCAGAATAAGAAAGCCATACATAATAGTCGAAAACGGGCAACCAAAACTAACAACCGAAATGATTGAAAAAATAAAGAGAAACGAAATAAATTTCGCATATCTGCTTAGAAATGGTGTGGTCGAGTTTCTTGATGCTGAAGAAGAGGAAAACGCGCTAATAGCATTCTTCAGAAAAGATGTAACTCCGGAAACCACTCATCTGGAGTTTGACCTGGCTTCGGTATTCGGTTTGACTATTAACACATCACCATTTCCAGAACACAATGCACTTGCAAGACACGCAATGAGTGCAAACTTCATAAAACAATCGCAAGGATTGTACTCAACAAACTTTGATCAAAGATTTGATTCAAGAGGATACCTTCTCTATTATCCACAAGTTCCGATAGTTACAACCGCTGCTTATGACTATGCGAACATAAAGTCGCATCCTAGCGGTCAAAACTTCGTGGTAGCTATATCAACTTACTATGGATACAACATGGCAGACGCAATAGTGATAAACAAGTCAGCTGTAGACCGAGGTCTTGGGAGAAGCGTATTCTACAAATCATACAGTGATGAAGAAAGAAGATATCCTGGAGGTCAACGCGACAAGTTTAGGATTCCGCCTCCTACTGCGGAAGGCTACATGGGAGAGCACGCATATTCAAAACTCAGTGAAGATGGTATAATAGAACCCGAAGTGTCTGTAGACGAGGGTGATGTTTTAATAGGTAAGGTTGCACCACCGAGATTCCTTGAAGAAAACATAGGGGCAGGAGGTCTTGAAGAAAAAGTCAGAGATGATTCTGTTGTTCTTAAGGCAGGAGAAAACGGAACTATAGACAGCGTAATAGCAACTGAAACCACTGGAGCTACTAGGATAGTAAAAGTCAGGGTTAGAAGCCAAAGAATACCTGAAAAGGGAGACAAATTTGCAAGTAGACACGGTCAGAAAGGCGTAATAGCACTTCTTGCAAATCAGGAAGACATGCCATTTAGTGAAAATGGCATAGTTCCAGACCTGCTTCTTAATCCACACAGCATACCTACAAGACTTACGTTCGGGCACCTACTCGAAATGCTTGGAGGAAAAGTCGGTGCTGTATCTGGTAAGAAAGTTGATGGATCTGCATTCACCACAAGCGGAAAGAATAGGATAGATGAGTATGGAAACACACTAAGCCAATACGGCTTTGACAGACACGGGGACGAAATACTTTATGATGGAATAACCGGAAGGCCGTTCAAGGCTAAAATATTCACCGGAGTCGTGTACTACAATCGTCTGTACCATATGGTAAGCAACAAGATACAGGTAAGAAGCAGAGGAAAGGTACAGATACTAACTCATCAACCTACTGAAGGAAAGGCAAGACAAGGGGCTCTGAGATTTGGAGAGATGGAAAGAGATGCTCTGATAGGCCACGGAGCAAGCTTGTTGTTAAAAGAACGTATGCTCGATCAGAGCGACAAGACAAGCGTCCTTGTTTGCTCACAGTGTGGAAGCATGGGATATTACGATTACATAAAGCGTACTGCCATATGTCCGCTTTGCGGAGGCAACTCTCTCGAGGAGATTGAGATAAGCTACGCATTTAAGGTTCTCCTTGATGAGATAAAATCGCTCCACATACTACCGAGCGTAAAACTGAACGAGTGATATTATGCATGCAGAAGTAATAGATCATATAAAATTCGGAATAGTCTCTCCTGAAGAGATAAAGCACATGAGCGTTGCAAAACTGACGGTTCCAGATACGTATAACGAGGACGGCTATCCGATAGATGGCGGTTTACTGGATCAAAGACTCGGAGTAATAGATCCTGGTTTGGTATGCAAGACTTGCGGAGGAAGAGCAAAGACATGTCCTGGACATTTCGGACACATAGAGTTGGTCAGACCCGTAATACATTCTGAATTCGCAAAAGTGCTTAGAATGCTGTTAAATGCAACATGCATGACATGCCATAGGATACTTCTAGATGACAAACAGATAGACGAGATGAAAAAGGTTGTATCCGAAGAATCTGAGGCAAATGGCGAAAATCATCACACCGTGCCTGGCAAGATGGCAAAGAGGTCTGGAAACAAGTGTCCTCACTGCGGTTCACAACAACCAAAAATACACTTCTCTGCACCAACATACTTTACCGTAGGAGACAAGAGATTAAAACCTGATGAAATCCGTGATCTTCTTGCAAAGGTAAGTGATGATGACCTTAGATTGTTAAATATAGATCCAAAAGTTAGCAGACCAGAATGGCTGATAATAAGTTCACTTCTTGTCCCTCCTGTAAATGTAAGGCCATCGATAACTCTGGAATCAGGAGAAAGAAGCGAAGACGATCTGACACACAAGCTTGTTGATATAATGAGGATAGGCCAAAGGCTTGAACAGAACATAAACGCAGGCGCACCGCAGATCATAATAGACGATCTGTGGGAACTTCTCCAATATCATGTCACTGCATACTTCAACAATGAAACATCAGGAATACCCCCTGCAAGGCACAGAAGTGGCAGGGCACTTAAAACAATAGCACAAAGATTGAAAGGAAAAGAAGGGAGATTTAGATACAACCTCAGTGGAAAAAGAGTTAATTACTCTGCAAGAACGGTAATCAGCGTAGATCCATATCTTGATATAGACGAGGTTGGTGTTCCTATAGAAATAGCATCAAAGCTTACTGTACCATTCTATGTAACCGCGTGGAATATCGAGCATGCCAAGGAGTTGTTGAAAAGGAACGAATATCCATCTGTTGTAAATATGATTTCAAAGGATGGTAAAAGAAAACGTGTCATAGACGCAAACAGAGAAGATATACTCAAGGAATTGACTGTAGGTTCGATATTGGAAAGACAGGTAATAGATGGTGACATAGCTCTGTTCAACAGACAACCGTCACTGCACCGCATATCAATAATGGCGCATAGGATACGCGTTTTGCCTGGCAAGACATTCAGGATAAATTACTGTACTACAACTCCATACAATGCAGACTTCGACGGAGACGAAATGAACCTTCACGTTCCTCAAACCCTCGAAGCACAAGCAGAAGCCAGGTATCTCATGGAAGTGCAGTATCAAATATTCTCTCCAAGAGACGGAGCAGCCGTGATAACAAACAGCGAAGACGGAATCAGTGGTTTATTCCAATTAACCAAAGATGAAACAAAACTTGAGTATGATGAGACCGCGTATCTTCTCGGAATAGCAGGAATATATGAAATGCCAAAGCCTGGAAAGGATGGCAAGTACAATGGTAAGGATATATTCTCAATGCTTCTGCCCAAGGATCTCAATTACGAGGAAGACACTGTGTACGGTCCATTCAAGATAAAGAACGGAAAGCTCCTCGAAGGTGTCATCACAAAGGACACTTACGGAAGGGATAATGAATTATCCGTCGAAATAGCCAAAAACTATGGTTACGAAGAACTTAGGAAATTCATCTTCGTTTCATCCAAGCTAGCGGATGCATACGTTACTCTTTCAGGAGTAACTGTCGGAGTCAAAGAGTACTCGATAAACAAGCACATGGAAGACGAAAGGATGAAAATACTTAACGCAACCTTGGTTAAAGTAAACGAACTGATAAAAAGCTACAAGGAAGGTAAGTTAGAGGCACTCATTGGACAAACGTTAAGAGAGTCTCTCGAACGCATGATAATAGCAGAACTCAACATGGCGAGAAGCAAGGCTGGTGAAACTCTGGCATCAAACGAGGATAGCACGAACAGTGCAGTAGAGATGGCTAGATCGGGATCCAGAGGAAGCGTGCTCAATCTTGAACAGATGAGCATGTTCCTTGGGCAACAGGCAACTCTTAGCGGAGGAAGAATAAAAAGAGGTTACTATACGGGAAGGCTTCTTCCTCACATAAAACAACGCGATATCGGACCCAGTGCAAGAGGATTCATCATAACAAACTACTACATGGGACTTTCACCTGCAGATCTGTTCATGCATGCTGTAGGTTCAAGAGGTTCTGAAGTTTACAAGGCACTCCTAACTGGAAGGAGCGGCTACCTGTACAGAAGACTGTCAAACGCACTGCAGGATTATTACGTAACTGAGGATGACAGTGTAAGAGATGTCAACAACAACATCATACAGACTGTCTACGGTGGTGACGCAATCAATCCCGTCAACGTAAAGTTTGTTGAGTTAGAAAAGTGATGGCTATGGAAAAAAATGCAAATAAGTATAAAGTAAATTATGGTGAACCTGTAGGTATGCTTGCAGCACAATCTGTCGGTGAACCAGGAACTCAGATGATTCTCAGAACGTTCCACTATGCTGGGATAGAGGCAACAATAGCTACATCAGGACTTCCAAGAATAGTCGAACTTGTAGATGTTAAAAAGAAGCCAGCAACTCCTATAACTTACGTGTACTTCAACAGTGACATAGAGAAGAACTTCGAAAAGTCTGATGCTATGTCAAAGAAAATAAGCGAAATAAAAGTCAGCAGTCTTGTGAAGAGAGTTGTAGAGAATTTTTCGAAATCCACAGTAAAACTTGTTCTTGATAAGCAGGCACTTGCAGCTGAAGAATTGACTCCCAACCAAGTAGCGCAAAAAATAGCAAAGTTGATGTCTGTCGAAACAGAAGTCAATGAAGGTAATATACTCATAAAACTGCACACCAAGAGCCTTAAAGAAATAAGAGTAACTGGAGTACGCATAATGAAAAAAGTGATACAGGGCATTGAGGATGCCGGAAAAGCGCTTATACAACAAAGCAAGGATGGAAGCTTTTATGTAATAACTGCAGGAAGCAACATAAGTGAAGTAATGAAGTTGGACGGTGTTGACAAATCAAGAACATACACCAACGATGTTTTTGCTATGTACAAGCTGTTTGGAATAGAAGCTGCGAGGAACACACTTGCAAATGAACTCAGAAAAACATTAGAAGAACAGAAAATATCTGTGGATGATAGGCATCTCTTGCTAGTTGCCGATGCGATGACCTACAGTGGCACTATAAAGGGAGTCGGCAGACACGGACTCAGCGGGCAGAAAAATTCTGTTTTTGCAAGAGCTGCATATGAAGAAACAGTCAAACATCTTGTAAACGCTGCGCTGTTCAGCGAGGTTGATCCTATGAAGGGAGTCACTGAAAACATACTCGTAGGAAAACAGATACCAATAGGTACCGGCGCTGTAAAACTTGCAATAAAAAAAGAAGATATTAAAAAAGTAAAATCCGGAGAGTGAACCCTATCATTAGTTTGTGTACTGGTTATTCAATCTATTGTTATACTCTTCCCTGAATTTTTAGTTTTCTTCAAGGTCACTTCTAATGTTCCATCTTCAAACTTGGCTTTTGAAGATTCCGGATCAACGCTTGTCGGAAGCCGCAATCTTCTATAGTATCCTGAAGATGCTCTTTCCTTGAAGTAATAGTTTTTACCTTCCTCCTCCTTCTCATGCTTCGTCTCGGCACTTATGGTCACAAAATTCTCATCTACGTTAATCTTTATGTCACCCTTCTTGACTCCGGGCATGTCGGCTCTTATTTTTATCGAATCGCCTTGATCCACAAGGTCAATATCCGGCATTGAAGATTCAATACCTAAAAGCCTTGACGGCATACTCCTTCCCCAAAAAGATTCATTAAAAGGCCACAATCCTAGTTCGGATCTTGGCTCCATCCACGAGCCTCTTCTTCTTTTTACCATTTTTCCACCAATATCTAAGAATCAGGAAAAATATTTATTCATATGTCAAAGTTTCGTATTTTGCACATTATGTTTGGATTTATCTAACTCAAAAACAATGAAACCGCTTCCCGCATCCTTATTATGTGACACATACGCCATACTTCCCATACTGCCTTCTATTAGAAATAATGGTTTTGTTTCAAGTGCAACAATTCTTTTCCCTCTAAAAATACCCGAATAAACTGGATTTTTGTAATGTTCTTTCGGATGCCAAGTCCATCCGTCCATGTACCCTTTTTGCAAATCTACCTTTACTTTCTTCAATTTTAATGTCTCTACCACCTTTGAAAACTCCCTCTCCCTTCCACTATGATAATAAATCTTGTCTATCTGTCTAAATCCTAGAGAAGTTGACAGTGCCATTGACGGTTTGTTGTGTTCATGTATCAATAACCTAATCGTTTTTCCATCTGAAATCTCCATGGCTTTTGTAGTTAGCAATCTGCCGATTCCTTTCCGTCTGTAATCCTTGTGCACACGCAATCCTTCAAACCACACAAAATCCTTGAAAACCTTTACATGTATTATACCAACTATTTTATCGTTTTCTACAGCCTTTAAGAATACGCCATTTTTAACCCAATCATCAAAAACATCATTGATGTAGTCTCCCCATCTAAAAGATTTTTCTGTCATTTTACAGACGTCTACATTATCTTTTCTTAGTACTCTTACGACCTTCACAACACTCACGTTTTTGAAATTCGAAATCCCGATAGTAGATAAATCGCGTTAAATTTTCTATCAGACTCTCTTTACTGTACTTCCGCGATGATGCTTGCCCTCTATTGCAAATCTCAATTCATCCATTTTATCGTTTACAAATCTTATCTCTATGTTAGATCGTTTAGCTAATTTGCTTGCGACTAAATCAAATATAAAATTAGATCTTGCCTCTCTGGGGTCCAACCTCGAAGCAAGTTTTATCAATTGATCATGTGTCAGGTACTCTAATCTTCTAGCTCCTGGTTCGGATGGATGTCTATCATAAACATAAGCTTCTGTGCTTACATTTATCAGTGTCTTACTATTGACTACTTCACATGCCAAGACTGTGACAGAGTCTGTACTTATTCCAGGAAGCAAACCTCCCATAACCACAATTCCACTGTTGTGTGACGCGGCTCTCAGTTCATCAAGATCTGTAACTATATTCGGATAAACGTTAAGCTCAGAAAGCATATCTTTCAATATCATCGCATTTATTCTGGTTATAGATATTGCAATTTCATCTAGTATGAGATTGTTTTTTATTATCTGTTTTGATGATTGGACATACAATTTCGATGTGTATCCTCCTCCAACCACAATCACGAATTTAGAAGTGTTTTTGTAGTTCTTAAGCAGCCTGTAAAGCCTTCTTACGTATCCTACGTTTATACCATTTTTTCTAGAGATTATACTTCCGCCTAAGGAGATACAGATTGTTTCCATGAAACCTATTAATAGAGCTTGTCAATATTTATAAACCTATACTGATTTCAAGACACATATTTATGACTGAAATCAATTCTCGCTTCTCCATACGTACTCCAATATGGCTTCCTCTACTGGTAATTTATTTGCAGCCTGTTTCCATGCGAGACTTCTTCTACCATCAAGTACTTCTGTTGTTATCTCCTCTCCTCTATGTGCTGGAAGGCAGTGCATAACCAACGCCTTATCATCTGCGTAATCAAGAGTTCTTTCATTTATCTGATAAGGTGTAAATATTCTCCTTCTTCTTGCTGCTTCGGATTCCTTGCCCATACTAACAAATGTGTCAGTATAAACTATGTCTGCATCTTCAAGTCCATCTTTCATGTTGTTATACACTTCTATACTTCCGTATTTTTTTGCCATTTCAAAATACTTTTCATTAGGCTTCCATGATTTAGGTCCTACGAGGGCCATCGCGGCTCCCATTTTCACCGCTCCTATCATAAGTGAATTTGCCGTGTTTGTCGCTATGTCTCCCACGAATGCTATTTTTAATCCATCCAGTTTCCCTTTCGCTTCATTTATAGTATAAAGATCACTAAGAGCCTGGCACGGATGTTCAAGATCTGTGAGAGCATTTATCACCGGTACTGTAGAACTTGAAGCTACGCGTTCTATATCCGTATGGCTTCCAAGCCTTGCTACTATCATATCAACGTACATACTCAGTACTTTTGCTGTATCCTCTATACTTTCTCCTCTAGACATCTGTAATGATAGAGAATCCAGATATATGCTACTCCACCCTATTCGTGTTGCAGCTGATTCGAATGAAGTTCTGGTTCTTGTTGAAGGTTTCTCAAAAAGAAGTGCAACTACATGTTTCCCAGTTATGCTCTTTTGTTTAGTTTTCGAAAGAGACAATATCTTTTCTATTTCATATTTTGAAAGGTCTGCGATGCTCAACAGATCCATTTGGATTACCTGAAGATTAGGCCTATGCCCTCCTCACTCTCTTCCCTTTCTTTGTTTATTGTTGATATTATTTTAGTTTCGGTTTCTGAATCAACACGTTTTATTCCAGGTATCGTGCTCTTTAATTTCTTGTCTGCCTTTTCTATAAACTCGTCGTTAGCGCTTATGTACAAGTAGTAAAATTTACCGTCAAGCCCTACCGATATTCCATCCTTTATTTTATAATCTTGCCTTGCGAATATAACATTTGCTTCTGGATCGGTCTTAATTTTAGACAATTGTTCTTCGGTAAGATTTTTATCAAGATAGGGGTCATACTCCATAAGTTTCTTTAATGAATCTATGTACTTCGATTCACACGCGTAAACTCTTTCAGGCATCTAATCACACTTGGAGAACAGCGTTAACACAGCCTTCTCTCCCTGGCCTGTTTGTTATTATTGCCTTTCCAAGTTCTGTGTCTATTAAGGATCCCTTTGTCATTATCTTGAGTCTGGCAAAGTTTCTGTTATCCTTAGATTCCAAAATTGACTTTATCTTCGCTTTTTTGTATCCTTGTTTTGTAAGCACATTTGCAAATGCGGCATACTTTAGCTTGTTTACCCTTCCTGCTCCTCTAGTCCTGACACTTTTTGAAACATTGGCTTCAGCCTCAGTTACTCTTGTCGCTACGAAGAAGCCTCCCATCTCGTGCCTTTTCTTATCTCTGGACTTCTTCTTTTGCTTCCCATTACCGCCTATCTTCCTTTCAGATTTTCCATGAAACTGTGAACCGAACTGACTCATCTAATCACTTATAAACAGTAGATAAAAATATAGAAGAGAAAGGCTATATTCATTGTGGTTTAATGGAAAATCACGTTAAAAAGCCTGTAGTCTATTTCGCATCTTCGCATGTACCTGTTAATGACCTGCTTCGTGAATCCGCACAAACTAGTGATAACGAGTTCATATTACTACTGAAAAATGACAAATCAATATTAAACAGGGTACTTCCTGCATATCTTAATTCCATTGTCAGACAAAATGATGGCATAGCTCGGGCTAAAACTCTCAGAATGGAAATGCTTCTATTCATAGCTAAAACAATGCGCATAGAAACGGCTATTAGGGTTTGTGGTGCATCGGGATACAAATTTATGATTGTTGCATCAAGTACTAGGGTTCTTACTGAGTTCGTGAAAAAGACTAAGATCAGACTCGGTAAAAAATGCACTTTGTCTTTGGATTACAACGAAGCAAGTTCTGTGTCTTATGCCGGTCTGCCTACAGAATAAGTGTCTTTGTCATTACATAACCTAATATCAAACTAACTATTGCAGTTACCGTCCATGTAAGAAATATTGTCATTGCTGGTCTGGTTCTTATCAGTCTCGTTTTATAACCAAGTCCAACCCCATACAATCCCATAGTAAATGTCTGTGTGTTTGATAAAGGCACGCCGAACAACGTGGCAAGTTCTACCAAAATCACCGAAACAAACTGTGATACAAGGGCGTTTGCGTATCTTAAAGGTAGTATTTCGTGTCCTATGCGTTTCAATTCCCCTCTGCTAAGAAACACACTACCAACAATTATGGCCAATATGAATACTGGAATCGTATATACGCCTCCATTCACAGCAGTTGATACAAATCCTATGGTGTTTGCCCCTAATGTAAATGCTGCTAAAAAAGAGGTTACTATGAGCATTGGTTTTATTGCGCCAACAACTCTCCATACTCTCCTTTTATACATGAGTAAGGGAAGCATTTTCATAGAAACGAATGTAGTTACCAATGCTGCTCCTGTTGCAAATATCCATAAACCCAGCATAAATCCCACAAAAGTCCAATTTATGCTCTCTGTGTATGCCATGCTTATCCCCAAAATCGCCATACTAAAAGTGATTGATAATGATTGCGGAACTCTCCACTTGTGAGCTATCAAGAATATAATCATTGCTATGAAAAGTGCTACGGAAGGAAGGGCTGTTTCATTTACGGGAAGTATGGCGTTAAGTCCGTATCTTAGCAAACTTCCCTGCAATGCCAGACCTATGACATAACCAAATACGGTCAGAAGTATGCCTGTTTTTCTGTTAACTATTTTTGCAGCTATTATGGAACCAGAGCATACTGGCAGATTGTTTCCCGAAACTAAGGCTATAAGTACGAATGACATTATCAGATTTATCAGCGCAAAGGGAAGCATTATGATTCTACCATATTCAGGTAAAAGAAGAGAAAATACTTATGTGATGTGTATCAACATTGTTTTTATGTATGGCGTGTCTTTGTTGATAGCAATACCTCTAAATTATGGTCATGTTGTTAGTGAAAGCATTATGCTCATGAAAATGTCAGATGCATCTTCACAATTATCTAATATATCATCTGCCAAATATGTGGAATTCATAATGTGATAAAAACTTCTAAAGTCCATGTCTGATTTATAAACAAAATCCAGAACGTTATCCTTTATCACATCTCCCTTATTCTCAAGAGTTTTTATCTTCGTCCGTATCTTTCCTATGTTACCTATGTCATCTGTCGTATGCATGTCATATAGCTGTCCAAGCGCATTGGAAGCCAGTTCATTCATGTTTATTAGATTCTCTCTTAGGAAATTTCCATTTTTATTATCAGCGATTTTGTATCTCAAAAGCTGTCTAGAAAGATTGAATACTGAGTCTACTATTTCATCCTCAGTATTTACCAATGATATCATATTGTCTATGATATTTGGAGCTATTGCACCAGAAGTTATCAAATTCGAAAGCATGAACGATTTTTTGCTCGCTTCACTTTCAAGTTTTTTCACTTCTCCCAAAACCTGTGCTCCATCTATTACTTCCCTGAGCATTGTGTTTGCCTTTATGGATATGCTGACAAGATTTCTGCACTTAATCAGTATGTTTTGTTCGCCACTCTCAAACAACTTTTTAATAAGATCCATCTACCTCATCCCCGCTTTCCATATTAAGTATCTTGTGTATCCTACTTGCTTTAATCTTTCCTATTTTATCTACAGAGATTAGATCTTCGATATTCGCATCGACCACATTCCTAATTGTTTTGAACTTTGCTAAAAGATCCTTTGCGAGTTTTGGTCCTACTCCCGGTATCGAACTAAGGATTAGCAATTGCCACTGTCTATTTGTATAAGCTTTTTTGAACCCTAATATTCTCGGTTCCCTATCATCAACTATCTGTTCTCTTTCGGCTAATCTTGATAACATGTATGCCGTTTCTTCTCCTGATTCAGATCTAAGTATCTGTACATTCGAATCTATGCACACCTTTAGCATTGCACCTATCATTGCATTTTTTGTTATGGAAATTTCTTCGTCTCCTTCTATTATCAAAATCGGCTTCTGAAAGCTTCTACTAAGTCTTTCTATCTGATCAAATAATCTAAGATCCATTACCGAATTTGAGAAATCTGAGACAGTTTTCCTCTCAACACAAATCCTATCAGATATGATATAATCTCCTACTGGTAATTGTGCGAATCTCACACTCACATTATGTTGTTCAAGACCATTGACTATCTCTTCGTTGCGTTCTCTATCATCAATAATTATCTCTACAGGCTTATCCATCACTATACTTTACGCTTTTAAGTTTTTATTACTTGTCAATACCATCTATTTTTGCAGCGAGTATGAAGTCGTTTTCCGAAAGGCCATCTATCGCGTGAGTATACGTTGTTATTCTTACGTGATTCCATGAATATAATAGTATATCTGGGTGGTGTCCTTCCTTCTGCGCTATCCTTGCTACATTATTTACAAATTTCATAGCAAGTAAAAAATTCTTGAATCTAAATTCACGCTGTATTTTGTTCCCGTTCAGTTTCCAGCCACTCACAAGTTTTGCGTAGTTTTTTGCAACTTTTCGTGAAAAAGGTTTCACTCCACCCTCACAAGGCACACATTTCTTCCTAGCCAAATCCATAACCATACCTAAAACGCTAAATTATTGGAACGTGTTGTCACTTCGTCTTTTAGCTGTTCTATAAATTCTCCTATTTTTACATTACGTTTCTGCTGTCCAGACCTGCTCCTTATTGTAATCTCATTCCTCTCTTCCTCCTTCTTACCTAGTATTATGGCGTAAGGAATTTTCTGAAGCGTGCAATCTCTTATTTTATATTCTAATGTTTTGTCTCCGACATCAAGCTCGGCTCTTATTCTATTACTTCTGAGTTCTTTGTAAATTTCATTTGCATATTTTTCAGTTTGTTCGGATATCGATATTACACGCACTTGTACTGGGGCAAGCCATGTTGGGAACTTCCCCTGATAGTGCTCTGTCATCACTCCTATAAATCTCTCCAAACTGCCCAATACTGCACGATGTATTATTACGGGTATGCTTGTGCTTCCACTCTCGTTCATGTATTCAAGATTGAATTTTAGTGGCATCTGATAGTCTACTTGCACTGTTGCACACTGCCATAATCTTCCCAAGGAATCCAAAACATCAAAATCTATCTTCGGGCCATAAAACGCGCCCTCTCCTTCTTTAATTTCGTACTTCACGTCATTTTTTTCCAAAGCATTTTTCAGCGCTGCGGTGGCCCTTTCCCACATGCTTTCATCTCCAACATGTTCACTTGGCATTGTTGATAACTTCGCATTAAATCTAAGGTCAAAAGTTGTGTAAACTTCCTTAACCATCCTTAAGAAAGAAGTTAATTCATCCTCTATCTGATCTTCTTTAAGAAAGATGTGTCCATCATCTTGGGTTAACTCCTTAACTCTAAACAATCCTGTCACAACTCCGGATAATTCACTTCTATATAACTTATCAAATATCGCAGTTCTGAAAGGAAGATCCCTGTAGCTCCATGTTTTTGATTTGTAAATTAGTATGGATGAAGGGCAGTTCATCGGTTTTAATCCCAATTCGCCGAACCCAGAGTCGAATATAAACATATCCTTTCTGTAAAAGTCCATATGACCGCTGACATGCCATAGTGCAGTGTTTGCAACTATCGGAGTGCTTATCTCTTTATATTCATATTCGTCCTCCTTCTCCCTCATGAATTTCATTAGTTCTTTGTATATAACATAACCATTAGGATGCCAATAAACCATTGCTGGAGAAACTTCCTGAAAGCTGTATAGGTCTAGTTTTTCACCTATCGTCCTGTGATCATTTTCAGGCAAACCTGCCCAACTGCTCTTCTTCACTATTGCTGTGTTTATGCTTGTTGGCCGTGCTTTATTGTAAATTTTCTTCTCAATTCCGTCTCCATAGCTCCTGGATTGTTCTGCCAACGGATGGGCTTTAACATCCAAATCCAATTTTTTGTTCCATCCAAAAGGCGCTTTATAAGCCTCTATATTTTCAGGCACTGCCTTATACATGCGATCTATTATTGCCATCGCGTCTCTTGGTGCTGCTAAGTCGCTGCTCAGATGGGCAAACGGATACACCACTAGTTTTTTCCTGTCTAACTTTTTCATAAATTCTTCAGTATCGTCCATTGCCTTGTCAGCTATGCTGTCATCATCCCCTTTTTCAACGCATACGAATATTACAAGCGTATCATCTACTGAGACCGTATCTTTATTTTTAAGATCTTCATATATGCTTGCCTCTGGTCTCACCGCTTTATAAGTTATGTTGTCAACGTCGAATTGAAGTATCCTCATTGTAATTCCTCACTACCGCATAAGATTTACATAGCAAGAATAATAAGTCTTGACTGCTGCTCTCTAAAGCATAACTAATAAAATATCCAGCATTTATTACCGTTATCTTACCAATCTAAATCCTATTGCAGTGCCGAGTTTCTGAGAAAAACCAAGCTCTATGTTAACAAAGTGAGCGGGAAATCCCACACCATTTATGGGTGGGATGAAAGCGAACCGCAAAAGGTATATAGAAATGGGATATTGATATAAACAACATGGAATTGACGAAGGCATATAAATTCCGAATCTATCCTGATACCATACGGCAGGAAGAAATAGATAAACGCCTAATTCTTGCGCAGCGGTTCTACAATAGACTTCTTGAGAAATCGATTCGATCATATAAGAATGACAATCACAAAGTATCAATGGCGCAATTCAACAGATTTGTAAAAGAAATAATTCAAGAAGACAAGAAATACCTGAAACTGTATTCGCAAACAAGATGCGAGATAGAATTCAGGCTTATGAAGGCATACCAAAATTTCTTCAGGAGAATCAAGGAAGGAAACAGGAAGGCAGGCTTCCCAAGATTCAAGTCAAAAGACAGATACAAGTCAATAACCTATCCACAGGACAATGGTTCCTTCTCGATAAGAAAGGGCAGGCTAAGAATTTCAAGAATAGGAACAATGCCGATAGATTTGCATAGGAAGATAGAAGGCACAATAAAGACGCTCGCAATAAAGCGGGAAGGAAAGAACTATTACGCAATCTTCACCACGATAAATAACATCAGAATTCCCGAAGTGGAGAACACCAATCCAGTCGGGATAGATCTAGGACTGGATTCATTCATTGCAATTTCAGACGGAACAAAGATAGAGAAGCCAAAGTTCATGCAACAGAACAGAAAAAGGATTTCGCATTGGCAAAGGGTAGTCGCAAGGAGGAACAAAGGCTCAAAGAGAAGGGAGAAGGCGAAGGCAGATCTCCAGAAGACATACGAACACATAACAAACCAATCAGATGATTATCTTCACAAACTTTCAGATACTCTCGTCAATTCAGGATATACTTCATTTGCAGTGGAAGACCTGCGTATACAAAACATGGTAAAGAATCACAGATTGGCAGGTTCGATACAGAACGCTTCATGGAACAGGTTCGTCCAATACCTCTCATACAAGGCTGAAAGTGCTGGTATGAAGGTAATGAAAGTAGACGCAAGGAATACATCAAAGGAGTGCAGTAATTGTGGCAACATACGGGAAATGCCACTCTCCGTCAGAGAATACAACTGCGATAAATGCGGATTGCAGTTGGACAGGGACATAAACGCATCAATAAACATACCCAAAAGAGCTACCCTCGGACAGAGGGAAAGTCACGCTCGGGGAGAGAATGTAAGACCTCAACAGGAGGCAACTCTCGAAGAACTGAGAACCGATAAAACACATCCTCTGCACGATGCAGTGATTGCATGAACGCAGAGGAAGCCCACGCCGTTTACGGGTGGGGGGGATGTCACGCATTCCCAGAGCCTCAAGATATCTTGCAGACTTTAACTTCCCAGCATCAACAGCATCAAACCCTATACTCTCTCCTATCTCCTCCCCGGGTTTTAGGCTCATAAGAACAAGTTGGCTATGCTTTCCCGTATACAAAACCCTTCTAAAATCTCCATTTGCAACAGTATCCGTCTCTATGTTTGATTCAAAACCGTTCATACCAATCCCTATTCTTCATAAAAACCTATCGTTTAAAAATGTTTCTATAACCTCATTATGCCTGCATAGTTATCTGAGTCAGCTTCTGAAAGGTTTTTATAATCTTGTATTATAATGTTGTAACATTAAACAACATTGGGATTGTATGAAAAAGAATGGAACTAAACGAAAGTACACTACTATAACCATACCAACGCCACTTTTTGAGAGAATTGAAGACAAGATAAAGAACACGGGTTTTTCTTCAGTTTCAGATTGTGTAACTTATATACTGAGGGAAACGATGGCAACAATGGAATCTGATTCAAACGAAAAAAACTCGGTGATAGAACGCCTAAAGGCGCTTGGATATACCTAGTTGATTTTATGGCAGACATAGAAAAAGCGGCACTCAAACTTCAAAAGTCTAACAAAATAGATGATTGGGAATCATTCTCAGAAGAGCTCAAAAAAAGCAATGTAAAATATTATCGTGTCTTTTACAAAGGTTTAAACAAATCAGATGATCTAAAACGCTCTTACGTCGAATTGTACGATATAAAAAACAAACCTATAACTCGAGTACCGTTATCCGTAATCAAAAAGAACGATATTCGCGGAGCTCTCATATATCTCAAAGATCTTCGGAGTGTTAATCTGGTGTCTAAATGATAAAACAAAACCTCAGCCTACTGGAAGAGAGAAGCATATTCTTGCTTAGGGAAGCCGTCTCTCGCTTTGACAATGTTGCTGCTCTATGGAGCATGGGCAAAGATTCTACTGCTATGCTTGCAGTAGCAAGAAAAGCATTTGTTAGCAAAATACCTTTCCCCGTTATACACATAGATAATGGGATAGACTTTCCAGAAACTTACGAATTCAGGGATCTGTTAACAAAAAAATGGAAATTAGATCTCATAGTTGCAGAAAGCAAAATAAAAAAGGAACTTTCCGGATTTAGTTGTTGCGGTTCAAACAAAACTGAAGCCCTAAAAAAGATAATGAAAGAACAAGGTTTCAATGCATTAATAGTATCGATAAGAAGAGATGAACATGGTATACGCTCTAAAGAAAGATACGTATCAAAACGCAACAAGGATTTCAAGTGGGATTACAAAAATCAAAAGGCTGAATTGTGGGATGATTATTCTTCAAAAATAGAAGAGGGTGAGCATGCCCGGATACACCCTCTTTTAGATTGGAACGAGATAGATGTCTGGAACTATACCCAAGCCGAAAAAATACCTGTTAATCCGCTGTACTTCTCAAGAAATGGGTTCAGGTATAGGAGCCTTGGTTGCACACATTGCACATCTATGATAAAATCTAATGCAAAAAACATACCACAAATAATGGCAGAATTGAAAGTCTCAACAACCGAAGAAAGGCAAGGGAGAGATCAAGATAAAGAGAAAGATTATGTCATGTCCAAACTAAGAGCACTAGGTTACATGTAGTGGGTAGATGATTTCAAACAGGGTTACATTATTGGGCCATAAGGATCATGGCAAATCGACACTCATAGGTAGTATGCTAATAGTTACAAAATCCGTAAGTAGTGAACGTTTGGAAAAAGCCAAGTCCATCAGTTCTAAACTTGGGAAAATCTTTGAGCCTGGATTCATAATAGACAGTTTTGAGGAAGAACACGAAGGCGGACTGACAATAGATACCTCTAGGGCATCCTTGGTTTTTAATGGGAATTTCATAGAATTTATAGACGTTCCAGGTCATGAAGAACTTATTGGCAATATGATAACTGGTGCATCTTACGGGGACACTGCCCTGATCATCATTTCTGCATTAAGAAACGAAGGCATAACCGAACAGACAAAGAGGCATGTACTGATAGCAAAAATGCTAGACATAAAAAATCTGATAGTTGCAGTAAACAAGATGGATCTAATATCTTACGATGAAAAAACATTCAATAAAATAAAAAACGAGTTCAAAACTTATCTTGATAGGATAGGGTGGACATGGTGCACATTTGTTCCAATATCTGCATACAAGATGGAAAATCTCATATCGAGATCTGGCAAAATTCCATGGTACGAGGGCGAATGCCTCATCACAACTATACTCAACGCTCCGAAAAGCAAAGTTTCACAAAGCAAAAAACTATCTATAATTCTTCAAGGCAACCTTGATAATAATACTATACTGGGCAAAATATTGTCTGGAAGTATCCACATAAATGACAAGTTACTAATACTGCCTTATATGAAAAACTGCAAAATAGAAAACATTTTTGTTAAAAATAAATCTTCAAAAATTGCACGCAAAGGTATAAACGTAGCCATACGTGTAAATCCTCCTATCGGAGTGACACGCGGAAATGTTGCATCAACAAAAAATTCCAATCTGCACACTGTCAAAGCCTTTGATTCGTTGGTATTTCCTATTAGAAATCAAAGAGGCGATATTTCAATCAACATCAATGGCACCATTTCAAAATCCCTAATAGCTCCCAAGGCCTTGATTGATAAATACGGGGGACTTAAAGATTCGAAAGTGCTCAAATCTCTTTCAGTATCATTCGCAACAGTCAGGGTTCAGGACGTTGTCGTAATAGAAAGAAGCATACCCGAACTATCCCGGTTCACCATGTACGACTCAAAAGGATTTTTGGGTATAGGTGTTATAAAATGAACAAGAGACTGTTCGTAATAGGTATAGATTCTGCACCAAAATGGATAATAAAAAAATTATCTTCTAAATACAAACTCAAAGGATTTCTAAAATTTATTGATTCCGGAACACTGGAAAACTTGGAATCTACCATACCTCCTCTTACTCCTGTAGCATGGCCAAGCATATACACTGGATTAGATCCCAGTATTCACGGAGTAACTAATTTTTTTAAATTAAATAAGGATTACACTAAAGAACTCATATACTATGACACAAAAAGACATCCTCCATTCTGGGAAATCCTTGCTCGAAACGGTGTGAAGTGCCTTATAGTAACCCCTGCAACAGTTGTTCAAACAGGTTCATCAAACGTCGATATCATTACGGGTTTTCCACTAAAACCGCGCTATTCTTCCAACAAACTTAAAAACGCAGCAAAAAAATCTGGTTTCTATGGAGAGCCAGAGATAGAAGAAGGTTTAAGGCAAGGTACGCTTAAACTATCTGAGGCAACAAAAATATACTCTGAAAGCATTAAAAACAGGTCAGAAATGACGAAAAACCTTATTACCTCTGGTAAATACGGATTCTCATTTATCTGCTTCACTGAGATTGACAGAATACAACATTATACACTCAATATGCGAAACTGGGAGGATTTTGTCGAACCTCTATATCGTCACATATCGCAATTCATCGAGTGGCTGATTTCATGGAAGAATCCGGAAGATGTAATAATGCTAGTTTCCGATCATGGTGCGCAGGGAATACGTAGCAAATTCATGCTTAATGCATGGCTGATAAACAACAATTACGCTTCTATAAAACGAACAAGTGAGAAACCCAACCCTTATGAAACGTCAAATCTTGAAAATAACAAGGCTTCAAGAAACAAGTTAGAACAGATTAATGTATCTTCTAAGACAACCGTGATGAAATTCATATGCGCGAGCGTAGTGGAAAATGATATTGAAGAAACAAAGGACACAAAAACATTAGATATGAAATCGACAAAAGCATTTGCATCATTAACAAACAATCCGTTCGGTAGCATATGGATAAATGACTCAAGATTTATTTCACAACGCGTAACAGAAAAAGAACGAAACAAGTTGAAGAAAGAAATCATCAAAAAAATGCTAGCTATGAAGGATGACGAAGGGAAAAAACTTGTCACAGAACTCTACGATGCAAAAAAGTCAAAAGACAACATAACCCCGGATATTATTTTCAAAATAAGTGATGGTCACACTATAGATATATTCAATTATTCTGGATCGGAACTATTCTCTGTTCCAGAACCTGCAAGAAACGGTGACCATACTAGAGAAGGAATTTTCGGTCTTTATCCGAACAGCTTTAAACATTCAAAATATCTCAAGGTTGTTGACATATTCGAAATGATATTAAGCTTCTATGGGATAAATAATAAAGAAGGTTGAATCATGGGAAAACTGTTTGGCACGAATGGAATACGCGGTGTAACCAACGAAGAACTCACACCTGAGTTAGCTATGCGAATGGGCAAATCCATAGGGACATACTTCGGTGAAGGGAAGAAAATATTAATAGGCAGGGATGTGCGTGCTGGTGGAGATATGATCATAAGGGCTGTGGAAAGTGGGTTAATGGCTTCTGGAGAAATAGTCACATACGCTGGCGTGCTTCCTACTCCCGCATTACAATTCAATGTTAAAGCTGCAGGATTTGATGCTGGTGTAATGATAACAGCTAGTCATAACCCTCCCGAATTCAATGGGATAAAGGTCATCGGTAAAGATGGCATAGAAATAGATTCTTCAGAAGAAGACAAAATAGAATCGATATACTTCAAAAACGATATGAATCCTGTCAATTGGAAAAAGCTTACAACAGATATACACACTTATGAGAATTCAATAAAAGACTATGTTTCTGGTGTTGTTAAACACGTTAACAAAGCACAGATATCAAAACGCAGATTGAAAGTTTTGATAGATGGGGCAAACAGTGTTGGCTCTATAACAACTGTCGCTATAGCAAAAGAATTGGGATGCCAAATTTACGAAATAAATACGAAGTTGGATCCTCTTATGTCTTCAAGAAAACCGGAACCAACTCCAGAAACACTAATAAAAACCGCTGAAATATCTGTCAGATTAGGGGTAGACATAACTGTAGCTCATGATGGAGATGCTGATAGAGCTATATTCATAGATTCTAAGGGAAAAGTCCAGTTTGGAGATAGAAGCGGCGCTCTTCTTGCTGGTTGGCTAGCATCAAAAGAAAAGAAGCTTCCAAGGAGGGTGTTTGCTCCTATAGCCAGTTCCCCTCTAATAGAAGAATATCTCAACGAATTCAATGTAAAAACCATCTGGACAAAAATAGGACCTATGTTCATATCACGGGCTTTGATAAATGATGGCGGGATAGCCGGCATAGAGGACAGTGGGGGATTTATGTATCCCGAGCATCAACCTGTTCGTGACGGTGGAATGGCATTTGCCATAATGGTGGAAATGCTCTCTAACCACGATGAGGATTCATCTACGTTATTCTCAACTTTGCCTATGTATCACACCCAAAAATTGAAAGTATCCGCATCAAGAAGTACAAACATGAAATCTATTATAGAAAAAATCAAAGAAAAATATTCCGGAAATGGCACAGTTGATGATATAGACGAAGATGGTCTGAAGTTTGTTGGAAATGGATACTGGTTCATAGTGCGCAAAAGTGGAACAGAACCTGTAATACGGATAACTACTGAAGCAAAGGATAATTCTGAAGCCAAATCCATATCCGATAAGCTTAAGGGGCTGGTTGAGGAAAATTTAGGTTGAATCGTGTTTACTGGTGAGTAATTGAAAGTAATGATATTGGGAATAGACGGATATTTGGGATGGCCACTGGCACTGAGAATGGCATCTAAAGGATACGAAGTTATAGGAATCGACAACATGGCAACAAGGAAATCTGTGGAAGAGGTTGGGTCTATATCGGCCCTCCCGATTAAGTCCATGGATGAACGTGTCAAAATTGCAAATAAAGAATTCAAAGGCAAAATAACATTTGTAAAGGGTGACATAACTGATTACAAACTCATATGTGATACTATAAAAGAGCACACACCTGAAACGATAGTACACTTTGCTGAGCAAAGATCTGCACCATACTCGATGATTGATGTAAATCATGCTACCTACACTATGAGAAATAATATCAACGGAACAATCAACCTCATTTATGCTATAAGGGGTGCTGATTTAGATACTCACGTTGTGAAAATGGGCACTATGGGGGAATTCGGAACTCCAAAATTCGATATACCCGAAGCACCGTTTGTTGACGTGGAAATAAAAGGCAAAAGAGACAAGATAACCACTCCAAAATGGGGCGGTTCCTGGTATCACTGGACAAAAGTTCACGATACTAACAATCTATTATTCGCAAATAAATTATGGGGGATAACAATGACCGACATAATGCAAGGGCCTGTATATGGTACTAGGACGAGCGAGATAAAAAGTGAAGATCTATTCACGAGATTTGATTTCGATGCGGTGTGGGGGACTGTTGTCAATAGGTATTGTGTCGAGGCCATTCTGGGAGAACCACTAACGCCATACGGTAAAGGGGGTCAAATTCGCGGATTCCTCTCATTGCAAGATAGCATGGATGCATTGACCCTTCTCATAGAGAACAAACCAAAGACTGGAGAATACCGATCTGTAAACCAATTCATGGAATTGCTAAGTGTGAATGAGATCGCCGAGATAGTAAAAACTGAAGCAGCAAAACTAGGTATAGATGCAAAAATAAAAAATGTTGAAAATCCAAGAGTTGAAGAGGAACAGCATCATTACAATCCTGAAAGGACCGTGCTGCCTTCATTAGGATTCAAGCTAAAAGTACAAATGAAAGATGCAATAGGTGAAATCATAAAGGATCTACTTCCAAACAAAAACAGGCTAGAAAATTACAAGGATGTGCTGCTTCCAAAGACTCGATGGAGATGACATATAAATAAAAAACAGCTTAACAGTGCAAGTGTTTCTGTTAGTCAACAAACTAACTATTAAGTAATTACTACTATTTATTGCTATGCTTGATTTTCAATTCTTGACTTTACACGTTAGAAAAGTATTTATATCAGCAAAAAAGACACCATAATCAGAGTGTAGGTGTTTGGTTTAAGACAACGAACTGCATTAGCTCACTGCCTTAACTTCTTCTTTAGTGCCTGGCATGTATGCACCTATTATCACTCTGTACAGGTAGGGTATTGCATGTCAAAGTTCAATGACATGCAAAATGAAAATGTGTCAAAAACATAGTGTGGAATGTTTTTATGGAAGCCCATTACAAGGAGATGCTCGAGAGACTTGGGATATCTGATCTGATATCCGTAAAAGGCGATTTCAGATCGGAATTGTCACACAGTATAATTAAAGCAATATTCTATTCTGAAACAGATGCGGATGCGAAATCCATCAGTCCCATAGATTTGTTTTTGAGCGGTGCGATACGCGAAAAAGACGGCAAAATACCTGATTACATAGCCATACTTAACTCATCCAATGTACTGGACATGCTTGTTGATTTGAATGATAAGGAGGTAACAACATCCGATGTGCTTGCGGTAAGAAAAAGATTACTTGATGGCATATATGGGAACGGTAAGTACAAAGAAGGATTGAGAAGATACAGACTTAGCAACGGACCACACATAGTCACTCCAGTAAGCACTGTAGAAAAAGACCTTAATGAGATAATATCCTTACTAAACCTAAAACATGATTCCCCTATTGATGCATTTGCAAGTTCAACAGAATTTTTCCTAAGACTTGTAGATCTGCATCCTTTCGAAGATGGAAACGGAAGATTGGACAGACTTTTTACAAGCTTCTATCTACTTAAACACGGATTGCAACCAATACATGTTACAAAAGAAGGCCAAAAATTCTGGCCGGAGAGCGATCACCTATATTTCCTTGCAAGATACACTGGTGCATTTGAAATATCCACACTTCTAATGATGCTTGGAAAGGACGGCTTCAATGAACTTGGAGAAAGAGCCTTGAAATTCAAGACAAGCGATCCGCTAATGATAGAAGTTAGGGATAACATACTACTGCACGCTGGTATGATAAGTGAAGCTGATCTGCAGAAGGATATTCGATATCTTTTCGATGAAGGCATGAAAAAGAATGGAAACAAGTCTCTCGCATATGCTGCTATGTGGTTTTCTATATCGGCAAGGATAGATGAGAATGACGTTCTTCTTCGCGCCTTCAAATCAAATGACGATCCTGGAATGAGAGAACTATCCATATATGCCATGTCAAAAATAAATTTTGAAAGATACAAACCGATCATACAGTTCTCAGCATACAACGACTCAATACCTGCGGTACGCATGCAAGCGTTCATGCAGCTAGGTGAGCATGGTGTAATAACTCCTCAAATGGCTCAAAAAGCCCTACTCAAAGAGTCTGACGAAACCGTTCTTATAGCTTTAGTAAAATCTATGACTTATACTAAATCTTCAGAAGGTATGGCCGATATAATAAAAACGCTTCACGATACTTTCGATTCAAAATCTAACGAACTGAAACTGAGAGCATATCAACTCGAAATGGTCCATGGATCCAAGGAACGCATACTCGAGGTTCTTAAAAAAGAATTACAGAACCAGCCTGCGGTAATAAAAAAAGAAATAGTTGTGGAACTTAGTAGGTTTGGCAAACTCAATGATCCTGAAATAGCTGGTAATCTCTCAAAGCATGCATTTCACGATAGCGATGTGAGAAAGCCACTATTCGGGGAACTCCTTATGAAAGACAAAATAAGCGAGAGTTATTTTCCTATGCTAAAGTATGTAATCCGCAGTCGCGAACTAAACGAAGCATCAAAAGCATATGCTACATACTTGCTGGGCAGGGAAGTTGGTCTTGATGTAATTATGCGTGATTTCGGACTCGTACCAGACAAGCAAAACGCAATAATAGACAACATGGTTCTCTCTATGGTACACATAGCAGATTTCGAAAGAGGGAGGATAGATCGGCTTGACATGAAACTTCTACTTAACTCTTCAGATCCCAAACTCAACTTTGTGCAAGCAATAGATGTTGGAAGGATGATACGTGAGAATTCTTACGATGAGCGTGTTATATCTTCATTGCAGGAACTGTCCAAAAAATCCAGATATGTTGATATGCAGATGATGAGGAGAGGACTAAGCGATAAAATCACCAACGGCGGAATTTATGGCAACATGCTATCTCGCTTCTCGCAATTCTGCGAAGATAAGATAAAAGAGATAAGCACTTCCGGAGTCAATATAGCAAGTGTGCTTCGCAGATCAAATCCGACTCCAAACAAGGTCAGAACGTGATTTATCCTGTATAATGGTTTGCCAATTATAAACCATCTACACTGTCGTCCACGCATAGCAATAAAAACATGAATATGGATACTAAAGCATATGCGAGCCGTAGTCTTTACCACAGACGCAATATTCTCATTGATAATAGCTTCGGTAGCCATATCCATACTTCTATACTTCAGTTATTATCCTCCAGCTCCTTATCTATCTGCTTATGCCGATGTGCAAGGAATATCAAAAACATTGATGTCAGCAAACATCGGCGAGTTGGCTACTGGAAACCCTACTGCATATAATATAACCTATCAAGGAGCTGCAAGTACTGATACTTGGAACGAGTATCAAAAAAACAATGCAAACAGTGGTGCTACCGGGTACGGTCCTTTATCATCTTCTATATCATTCATATTTCCAACCAACAGCACGATAAACTCCAAGGTTTTTGTCAATTATGGCAATATCTACTTTGCTTCTGGAAATACGATATACGCTCTGAATGCAACTTATGGGAGCAAAGTATGGCAAAGAAACTTCCCAACCTCGACTCCGGGTTATCTAATGCTCTACAACAACATGCTCTTCACAACAAATACAACATCATCTTCTTCGTACCTCACTTCGCTTAATGCTTATAATGGCGAAACCGTGTGGAGTGTTCCTACAACCAGTTACGGCTCTCCTACAACTC
>JAJZIU010000022.1 GCA_021810455.1 Microcaldota archaeon | reverse complement strand
TTTACCTTTATTCTTTTTCTCCTTTGCAACTCTGAGAACATAGCACCCTTTATCCCTATTTTCGCACATTTTTCCTTTATGAATCTCAATTTATCTTCTTCCTTAAACACAAAACCATAAGTCAGTATTGTGTGAGAAAGCCTAAACGCACTTATTCTGAATCCTTTTCCTTTGTACACAACACCTCCGCGTATTCCTATCACGTCAATTTTGTAGTTTATCAACGCCTTATCAAATACGATAAGACTCCTCACAACTTCCTCATATCCTTCCGGTATGAATATTTTGAGCGGTTCCTTTCTGTTGTTCAGTGCCAGACTTCTAAGTAATCCGGCTATCCCTATTATGTGGTCTCCATGGGCGTGGCTTATGAAAATGCATTTTATGCCGAACCCATTTATGCCATACTTTAACATTTGCATCTGTGTGCCTTCACCACAATCAAACAGCACTGTATCTCCTTCGTATGTTAAAGCCACTCCTGGCATCATCCTATTTTTCGTAGGTGTCGAACCTGCTGTGCCAAGTATTGTTATATCCATCAACTAAACCTCTATTGTTACTGTTTTGTTCTTTCTGTCTATTTCAATCACTTTTACTCCTGACTCCAAACTTTCCAATATCATGCCCTTACTCTCGTTTACCTCGTGTATTAAAGCATTTATTTCATTCATCATCTCAAATATCTTGTTAGCCACTACGGTACATTCTTTCGATTCAAAACTTAAACTCTCTGCAAGTTCTTCCTGCTTTTTTATGTTTGCCTTCAATTCTTCCAATCTTCTGTTTCTTTCCTCATCCTCTGGTTTGGATCTCTCCGTTGTGTATAACTCATCAAGCAAGTCGTTAAGTGTTCCATACTCCTTAGTTTCAAACTTTTTGTATTTTTCCATTTCGCATAAGGAATAATCAACAAACTTCCCCAAATCAGAATACACGCGTGGTTTTTGAGTCTTGATTCTATCTCCAAACAATCCAAACTGGTACGCCAAAACCATCCTTTCCTTTTCTGTAATCATTTCAGCATTGGGATCAAGCCCACTTCTCCTTATTATGTCTTCCAGATACAGCGGACCTACATTCACTATTCCGGAAAGTTTCACTATAAGTCTGCCACTCTCCATTTTTTTCAGTCTTTCATCAATCGTCTCAAATTCATCCAAGTTGTTTATGCCTTTTGTCGATGGAAAAGCGTATAGTTCTCCTGGTCTAACTTTTCTTTCTCTGTAATTCACATTCTTGTAACATGTTTCTATCCTATTTTCTCTATCAACTAACAACATGTTGCCTTTTCCGAACATTTCAATTATCAATGATTTTCCTCTGTCTGTGAATTCAATTTCTATTATCCTGTCAAGTCCGTGCTGCCTTATGCCACTAACCTTCGCATTTTCCACACGTTTTCTTATGCTCATCGCAAAGGGTGTAGCTTCTCCTACTTCTTCTGAAAATAAGGTTCTGTCAAATGCAACATTCAACTTGCAGAATACCTGTACATTATCATTGCCATGAAATAAAAATCTGAAAGCCCCGTCTCCTATGTCATAGAACTTCTTAAGATAGCTTCCTTCTATGCTTTCTTTAAGTTCCTTAACAAGAACGTTGATCTCAACAGACATCAACTCTCTCAATTCCATCTACCGATGTTTTTTCTTGCTTCCTTCTTCCTTAACCACATCTGAAAGAAATCTTGCCTTTGCTTTAACGTTGTCAGATTTTTCTATGGCTGTGCCTATCTGTACTATGTCAGCGCCGTTTTTTATTATGCTCCTAAGGTCCTTCTCCTCTTTTATACCTCCTGCAACTATGTACGTTACATCTATGGCTTGTCTAACAGCCCTGACCATCTCGCTAGGTATGGGTCCATGTCCATGTATCTGCGGGTTAGATCCAGAATCCGTCAATATAAACCTATTACCCAAATACTGTCCAGCAAGCGCAAGCGATGCGGCTATCTGTGGTTTTTCCCTAGGTATTAGATTTGCATCAGCAACCCAGCCAACAGTGCCTCCAGGTGAGACAACTATGTAACCTACCGGAAGTGGTTCTATCCCAAGGCTCCTTATCACCGGAGCGCCGAGCATTTGCACATGCGTTATCCAGTAAGGATTTCTAGCATTAAGCATTGACTGGAAGTAAAATGCATCAGCGTATTTTGTAACCGTTGCTATGTTCCCTGGAAAAAGTATTATTGGAGCACTAACGGAATCTTTTATGCCCTTTGCCACATAATCCAAAAGTTCTCCTTGCGCACTCGTGCTGCCTCCTATCAGGACTGCATCAACACCGTTCTCAACCGACACTTTGGCTTTCTTTACTGCATCATCGGGTGTTTTGTAATCCACAGGATCTATTAGTGTGAATAAAAGGGCACCTTTATCTTCAAGCATGTCATATATGTGTTTTTCCACCTTACCTATCTTAATTGCCATAAAATCAACTAACGCGTATGTTTAGAGTTGAACTCCCTTATCAACTCCTCACTACCTTTTAATATACTTACCTTGGGTTTATATCCAAGATCTTTGGTTATTTTTTCTATGCTTATCTTCCTGTCACAAGTTATGAATCTTAGTTCATCGCTGTCAAGTCCGCGTTTCTTGGCAAATATCTTTACTACAAGAGCACTCATGTGTTTCTTAGGTTTCTCCACTTTCAACATATCAGCTGCAACATTGAACAGTTCTTCTTGAGTGTGCTCTTCACCGTCAGAAACGTTGTAAATCTTATTCAGAGCTTCACTATTCATTCCTGAAAATATCAATGCCTGTACTGCATCATTAACATGAATTATCGGTAAGTGATTGCTCCCATTTCCTATTATGTAAGCTTTTTCCTCTTTTATCACTCTGAATATCTTGAAGAATGATTTTTCGAACCCGGGGCCGTATATCGCTGCAAATCTAAGTATTGTATACGGTATCGGACTTTCCTTCACTATATCCTCGGCCATCATCTTGCTATGTCCATACATGTCTGTTGGTTTTGTTTTGGATTCCTCCGTTAAAATCTCCTTCCTATTATTTCCATAAACATCAACAGAACTTGCAAAAATGATGTGCCGCACGCGGTTTGTTTTGCACGCCTCTATAACATCATTTGTTCCATCCACGTTTACTCTTACGAGTTCCTTTACCGGAACTTTATACTGGCTTACTACGGCTGCCAAATGGAAAACTGTGTCAACTCCTTCACACGCCTCATTCAACACCTTTTTATCTTTTATGTCCCCTACGAAAGGCACTACTCCGGGAGGCAATCCTATCAGTGACTCCTTTTTTGAAACAAGAGCCCTTACTTTAATTCCCCTGTCTACAAGCTCCTTTATCAATCTTGTTCCAAGTCTTCCACTGGCTCCTGTAACTAACGCATCCTTAAGCTCCATCTATAGACCTCTCCTTAAGCAGATTGTCGACTATTATTCTCATGTACTTATCTGAAACCATATCTGTTGCATAAGCTATCCAATCCTTTCCGAATGGAACACTAACACTGACTTTGGCCCCCTTATCAAGTGCCTTGCTAAGCTTTCTTTTGCTGTATCCGAGAAGAAACTCAAGCACCAAGTCATTCTTTACGCCGTTTTTAAGCACTTTGTTGACTGTAAAGTCAGGTGCTGACATTATCACTGTGTTGTCGAACATACCTGCTATTCGTTTCAAGTCTTCTATCTTTGTGCTCCCATTTCTATCACACATTATCTTGGCAGTTCTTAGGTTTCTGTACTTCTTCGCACATTTATCAACATAATCAAAATTCATTGCTAGTCCAAATCCTAGAGATTTCTCTATTCCTTTTGGAAGTTTATGGTCTCCTTCTTTTACTTCCATCCAGATAAATACGCCGTACTTATTTCCTGTGGATAGTATCTCCTTCAGGTTAGATTCGAAAACTGACTCGTCTATTCCGTAACCTATCTGACCTGCTTGTACCTGAACACTCGCCTTCAAACCCAACCTGGCAATCCTCCTTATAAGTTCCGTGTAAGTTGATGTTATGTATCTTGCCTTTATCTTGTTTTCAGGTACATTGCTCAAAAAAGTTATCGATGCATGTATATTCTTCTGATTCAGCTCCTTGGCTTTTGCAAGTGCAGAACCCATGGTAGTGCCTGACACGTGTTTCTTAACTATTCTGTACAAGACCTTGTCAACAAGTGAGTCCTCCTTCAAAACAACCACGACTATTCTATTAAAACATAATCCTTATAAAATGCCAGCAGCAAAACTTAAAACAGACTGGATAAATAGCTAAAATTATACTTACACATGAAAGCTATAAAAAATGCACATATTCCATTCAATAACGCTTAACACGACCAAACGGCGAAGCGCATGCTGACCTTATCTAAATACACGGGAACTGGGGGATACCTGAAGGGTGACCCTGAGGATTTCATAGTTCGTGAGATAACAAAGAATGGAACGGAGCTGCAAATGAATACTCGTTATTCTCCTGCAGATCTATCTGAAGAAAATCCTACTGATGGAAAATTTACAACGTTCGTACTGCAAAAGAAAAATTGGGATACTAATTCTGCAATACTCGAAATAGCAAAAAAACTAAGACGTGGTAGAAAATCGGTGAGTTACTCTGGATCAAAGGACAAAACTTCCATATCCGTACAACTGGCGAGCATATTCGGGGTAAAACCTGAAGACGTAATGCGGATTCACATAAAAGATATAAGCATCAATGGCGCTTGGCAAAGCAACGGGTTGAAATTGGGCGACAATCTCGGAAATGCATTTACTGTAAAAATAAGTGAAACTAAAAATCCTGAAAATGCAGAAAAGATTTTCGAAGAATTGAACGGAAGATTTCCGAACTACTTTGATAAACAAAGATTCGGCTACAGACTCAACAACCCTAAAATAGGAATGCTGATAATCCGAAATGATATGAAGGGAGCAGTGATGTCTCTTCTTACAGATCCTGAAAACGAGAGCAACGAAGCAGCCAGAGAAGCGAGGGAGAGATTGTCTATGGAGATGGATTTCAAATCCGCACTCTCGTATTTTCCCAGATATCTGCGCAGCGAAAGATCCATACTCTCTTATCTATCCAGATTCGAGAATTATACGAATGCAATAAGGGCTATGCCACGCGGAGTGTCACTTTTTTTCATACATTCTGTAGAGTCCTTGATTTTCAATATGGCGTTGGAACGCATGGTGCGTGAAAACAACTTCGAATCCACCATGTACTGTGATGCTGATATCTACGGTTTCTACAATGTTGATTCTTCAAAAAAAGATTCAAAAGGAATTGCGCCTGTTGGCAATCTTGTGGGTTATGAAACTAATAAGGAAGAAATAACCGATTACGAGAATGAAGCCATGGAATTTCTTGGCATAACTCCTGAAGATTTCAGAATAAGGCATCTGCCAGAGTTGAGTATGAGGGGTTCCAAAAGATCATTAATGGCCCCTGTAAAAGGACTGTCATCAATACGTTTGGAAGATGGCTTAACCGTAAATTTCTCACTTCAGTCTGGATCCTATGCAACAATACTGCTCAACGAAATAACAAAATCGAGCACCTTCAAACTTGATGACATACTGTCAATGCTCGATACCGAAAACTCATCTCAAAATGCCGAAAGGATTAAATAACAATCTATATTAATCTATCAAAGTAATACTATTATGCATTATGATAATAGGAACATAGTTCTGAACGAACTCATAGGTCTGAAAGTAAGGATAATAAAATCTACTGACAGCAAGCAAAAAGGATTGAACGGAAGTGTGATTGACGAGACAAAGAACACGCTCCTCTTGGAAACAAGCAAAGGAGTCAAGCGTGTTATAAAAAAGTCATCAACCCTCAGGTTCTACTACGGAGGTAAGTCATTTGTTGTAGAAGGCAGGGAAATAAACTTCAGACCAGAAGAGCGTATTTCAAAAGGACTACGTTTCTACAAGCTCAGAAACAAATAAAAACATCATCGCGCAATGTAATGTGGTTGTTTATGGAATGTAATGACTCGAGATGCCCTGTTCATGGAAGCATAAGTACAAGGGGCGCTCAGATGGAAGGCAGGGTTGTAAGCTCTAAAGCCAAGAAAACGGTAATTGTAGAGATAGATTATACAAGGTACATATACAAGTACGAAAGATACCTGAGAAAGAGATCTAGAATACCTGCACACAATCCCGACTGTATGGCAGCCAAGGAGGGTGATACTGTACAGATAGCTGAGACTAGAAGGCTCAGCAAAACGAAATCTTTTGTTGTTTCAAAGGTAAATAGGTAATATCATGAAAGGCGTTTCATCAAAGGTAACTAAGACACTCATACCTGGCACCGTGCTTACCTGTGCTGATAACAGTGGAGCTTACTCCTTTAGGATAATACATCTTATAGGGAAAGGCGGAGGAGGAAGAAATGGAAAACTTGCTTCTGCAGGCATAGGTGATATTGTATCTGCCAGCGTAAGAAAAGGCTCTGCAACATATCTAAAAAAGCCAGTGCGTGTTGTCATAATAAGGCAAAAGGCTCCTGTAAGGCGTTCAAATGGAATGCGAATAAGGTTTGAAGACAACGCCGGCATAATGATAAACGATGAGAATTTGCCTATAGGCACCGAAGTCAAAGGCGCTATGGCCAGGGAAGTTGTAGAACGATTCGTTAAGATAGCAGGAATAGCATCAAGAGTTGTTTAAAAATGATTAGTTCAAAACCGAGAAAACAGAGATATCTGCGCTTCAATGCAGGCATGCATATAAGACAACATTTTTCACATGCACATGTTTCAAAAGAAGCCAAAGCCAAACTCGGATTGAAAAGAAGAACTGTCCAGATAAGACGCGGAGATACTGTAAAGGTAATGGCTGGCTCATTCAAAGGTAAAAACGGAAAGGTAAATCTGGTCAACATGAAAAAAGGAGTGTTGTACATAGATGGCATATCGAGAAAGAATGCAAAGGGCAAAGAACTCCAGATACCTATACAAATAAGCAATGTTTACATAACCGATCTGGATCTTGGAGACAAGTACAGAAAGGAAAAGTTAGGTGTAGCGTGATATAATGGGAAATAAAGGCAACAACAGGCACATAAAGAGACTGGCATCAAGCAAGTACGTCAAGGTAAACCGAAAGGCGACTTCATACATAGTGAAACCAAATCCTGGCAGGCATGTTAAAGGATCTAACATAGCGTTGATAACCGTACTAAAAGAAAAACTGAATGTTGTTGATACTACGAGCGAGGCACTAAAGGTACTCAGATTCGGAAAGATATCTGTAAACGGCAAGATTGTTAAGGATGGCAAGTTCCCGATTGGATTTAACGATGTGGTGAGTGTACTTCCAAGCAAAGAACACTTCGCAGTACACGTTGGAAAAGGTGGCACATTTGCAATAAGCAAGGAACATGCACTGCCTTTCAAAGTTATTGGAAAATACATAACAAAAGATAACAAAACAATGATCAGATTGCATAATGGCAATGTTATGGGCGCTCCTGAAGGTGTCATGGTAAATGATTCTGTAGTTTTGGAGAACGGAAAAGCTACAAAAGTAATAAGCATGAAAGCTGGCTCTAAGTGTTTGGTATTCAATGGAACACACTCTTCTGAACATGGAACAATAAAAGATATAACCAAAGGCACCGCAACTGTCGATGCTACGGTAACCATAGATGACGGAAGCAGGACCTTCGAGACATTGCTTGAGAATGTGATCGCAATAGGCTGATTTTATGGCAATAACCGATATTTATCTAGAGAAAGTAACGATCAACATAGGCATAGGTCAGAATGAGAATCTACTCGAAAATGCTAAAGCACTTATAACAAAACTCACGGGGCATAACCCTACGGCTACCTACTCTAAGAAAAGAGATCCAACTCTAAAACTAAGGAAAGGTCAAGTAATAGGAACAATGGCAACAATAAGGGGTGAGGAAGCTGGTGAGTTTCTCAAGAAAGCATTGGATGCAAACGGAAATGTCATAGGAAAAAATTCTATAGCAAACAACTCATTGAATTTTGGAGTCAAAGAGTATATATACTTCTCTGGTGTAAAGTATGATCCTAAGATAGGAATACTGGGCATGAATGTAAACTCTACTTTCACAAGAAAAGGCAAAAGGGTAGAAACAAGAAGAAGATCCAGGAGTAGCATGGGAAAAAAACATGCAGTTATAAGCCGAGAAGAGATACTAGAATATCTTAAGAAATATGGAATAAAAATGGAGGAGTGAATGAAAGTCAGTTTTGAGCAGAAATTGAAGGGAAGAGGTGCAAGGAAGTGTAGAGTGTGCGGAAACGCGCGCGGTCTCATAAGAACCTACGAACTTAATATCTGTAGGAGATGTTTTAGAGAAGTCGGCCATGAGATAGGCTTTGAAAAGTATTCGTGATAAAATGGATGTTCTTTCAGATGTGCTTAACAAAATAAAAGTATACGAACAAAAAGGAAAGTATGAGTGCATAGTGCCTTCAACAAAGTTAATAAGGTCTGTTCTGGATACGATGCAAGCTAACAACTACATCAAGAACTATGAAGAAATCAAGGAAGGTAAATTCAGTTCACTAAAGATAAATCTTTCCAAGAAGATAAACGACGTAGGCGTTATAAAGCCCAGGCATGCTGTACGAATGAGCGATTATCAGGAGTATGAAGGGAGGTACATACCTAGCAAAGATTTCGGAATACTGATAGTTTCCACACCAAAAGGTATAATGACAAACAGAGATGCAAAAGCACAAAGCGTTGGCGGAAGGCTTCTTGCATATGTTTACTAAATGATGTTTATGCACGAGATAGAGATTCCAAAGGGAGTTGAAGTAACTGTAAAAGATGGAAAAATTACTGTAAAGGGTAAGCTAGGCTCCACAACAAAGACGGTAAATGGAAGGCTCATGATTGTTAGAATAGAACAAAACAAGGTAGTTATACTCGAATCTGAAAACAAGAAATTTGCAAAAAAATCTGCACTTGCAACTAAGGCTTTCAGTACCGAAATAAGCAGCGCCATAAATGGCGTTCAGAATGGCATTGAACAGAAGATGGATGTTTTTTATGCTCACTTTCCTATGACTATAGAAGTCAAGGGAAACAAAGTACATGTTAAGAACATATTCGGAGAAAGAGTGCCTCGAGTAACTGGCATAGTTGGCAGTACTAAAGTCGAAGTTAAAGGACAAAATGTTACCGTAAAAGGAGTTGATCCTTACGATGTTGGCCAGACTGTTGCAAACATAAAAAGCATATGCTATGCGCGTGGTTACGACACTAGGGTGTTTCAAGACGGAGTTTACCCTTCAAAAGAGGAATAATCATGGTAGTTAAAAAATCACATCCAACATTTGCTGTTCCAAATTACGGCGCTAAGAAAAGAAAGCGCGTAAAGGAAAGATGGAGGAAACAAAGAGGTATGGACAACAAGAAAAGAATAAAGAGAAGTGGCTATGGTGCAACACCTAAAATCGGTTACAAGAACAGTGATACGATAAGGCACCTGAGACCTGACGGAACGTTCGAGTTTCTCATACACAACGAGAAGGAACTCAATGATGCTATGTTGAGGCCTGGAACCTCTGTCAGATTTGCAAACGGTGTTTCTATAAGAAAGAAACAAGTGTTGCAGAAGATAGCAGATTCAAAAGGCGTAAACGTAGTAAACAGGGTGAAGATATGACTATAAAGTTCACTAAAAGAGTAGCTGCAGACATACTGGATAGAGGAGTTAGTGCAGTAAGAATCAATTCTAATTCAATAGGAGATGCTGAAAAGGCAATGACAAGAGAGGATGTTAAAAGGCTCATAAAAAATGGGGGAGTATTCGCCCTCAAGGCAAAAAAGAACGTAAGTCTTAATTCAAAACGTTTGAAGGAAAGACGTGAGAAAGGCAGAGGCCGTGGTCCTGGAAAAAGAAAGGGAACTTCAAGAGCAAGACAGGGAGACAAGTGGATGAAAAAGGTAAGATCGCAAAGAAAGTTACTGAAGGCATTGCGTTCAGAAGGTGTGATAGACAGAGCGACATTCAAGAGGTTCTACGTGCTCATAAAAGGGAACAGTTTTGCTGATAAGAAAACCATACTACTACATCTTAACGAACAAGGTGTGAAGATCAGCAATGAGCAACTGACCTCAATAAATAACAAAATAAAGCAAGAATGGTCATGATTATGAAAAATATTGATTTCAGAAGAAGAAGGGAAGCCCTTACGAATTACAAAAAGAGGCTTGCAATGATAAAGAGTGGCACGCCTCGCGTTGTTGTTAGAAAATCTAACAGGCGCATAATCGGCCAAATTGTAACGTACAATGAAAAAGGAGACGTAGTAACTGCATACACTGACTCTTTTCAGGTAGAGAAAAAATTCGGATGGCCAAGCAGAAGCAACAGACCAACGGCATATCTTACTGGGGTGATGCTTGCTAAATCGGTAAAAGATAAGAATGGAACATCTTATATACTCGATATCGGCCTAGGTTCACATGTAAAGAATTCCATACCATTCATATTTGCCAAAGGCTGTATTGACGGCGGAATGAATCTCCAGGCAACAGTAGATGGAATTGACGAGAACATTTATAATTATTCAAATACAACTTATGCAAAGAAGCTTAAGGCAGAAGATCCTAAACTGTACGAAAAACAGTATGGGAAGTACGTCAAGGATGGCAAGGATCCTGAATCTTTGCATACACTCTTTGATTCTGTCAAAGAGAAAATAATGAAAGAGTGATACTTTGGAAGAAGGCACCGAATGGAAACCAAAAACAAAAATAGGACAGATGGTACAAAATGGCAACATCAGGACTATCGAGGAAATATCCGAAATGGGCAAACCAATAAAGGAAGTGGAGATAGTTGAAACTTTGCTTCCAAATCTTCAGGATAAGGTGCTCGAAATAATATCAGTACAGAGAATGACTAAAAATAACAGAAAACAAAAATTCAGGGTTACTGTGGTTGTAGGTGACATGGCTGGTCATGTGGGGATAGGCGTAGGCAAGAATGTAGAAGTCAAACCTGCCATAGAAGCAGGAATAAGGAACGCGAAGATGAACATAATACCTGTTGAGTTGGGATGCGGCTCGTGGGAGTGCAGCTGCGGAACAAGACACACTCTTCCACTAACATCCAAAGCTAAATGCGGGAGTTCACAGATTATATTAAAACCAGCTCCGCGAGGAGTCGGCATAGTTGCAAACAAGACTGCAAAAAGCGTTTTGGAACTTGCAGGATTGAAAGACGTCTGGACGTTCTCCAGAGGAAGAACCCGAGATGTCTACAATATGGCTATAGCTACTGTTAAAGGTTTGAAAAGCGTATCCGAGATAAAGAACGCAGATCTTCTAAGAACCTCTGCGTCTCCGAACAAACAAGCGCAATAAAATCAGATCTTGGTCTGTTCTGGATTTTCCTTTTTATTTAGTTTTTCAATAAGGTTCTGTATCGTCGAGGCTATCTCAACTCCCTTGTCTGTAAGTGTAAGGCCTTTTACCTTTCCGTGCCTCTCCACCTTCACAATTCCCGATTCCTCACATCTGCTTATGAATCTGCTTGTGTGTATGTAAGTGACGTTTGTTGTTTTTGCAAGGTCAGATATGTACCACTCTTTCGGGCTACTCGCAAGTGCAAGAAGAAGTTTAGCCTGCTTCTCCTTGAAGAACAACATGCCTATCTGGTCAGCCATAAACATCCTAGAATTATGTGAAGACCTGCCTTTTAATCCTTTTGCATGTTT
>JAJZIU010000021.1 GCA_021810455.1 Microcaldota archaeon | reverse complement strand
TGCGACATAACCTCCAACTCCTGCGCCTATTACGGCAAGGTCTGTGTTCTCAGGAAGTTCTCCCATGACTCCCATGCGTTCAACCTACCATCTCGAGGAATTCGGGATCCTCGATATATTTTATAACCGCGTTACAGAATTTTACGGCATCTGCTCCATCAACCACTCTGTGGTCAAATGAAAGAGATAACGGAAGCATCTTTCCCACTTTTATATCGCCCTCTTCAACTATCGGCATGTCTTTAATCACATGCACGCCCAGTATCGCTACTTCGGGATAATTTATCATTGGCACCGAGAGAAATCCGCCACCAAGGCTGCCTATATTTGTTATTGTAAACGTTGAATCGCGCATATCTCCTATGTCAACAGTTTGATTCTTCACCTTATCTCCTAGTATATTTATCATCTTTGCTATCTCAGAGATGTTTTTTTTATCGGCCTCCTTTATTACTATCACTTTTAACCCATCAGGTCCTTCTGCCGCCAATCCTATGTTGTAATACTTTTTAATTATCACTTCAGAAGTTTCATGGTCGTAACTAGAGTTAAACCTTGGATACTCTTTAAGAGCTTCTACCACTGCCTTTATTATAAAAGGCAGGAATGTGAGTTTAATACCTAATTTTGCCATGTTTTCCTTCTCCTTGTTAACCATATCATACAGGTGCGTAGCTTTTGCAAGATCCATGTGCACTGCCCTTGGTATGGTCCATGATAACTCCATGTTTTTTGCTATAGTTTTTCTTGTCTGAGAAAGCGGTACCCGTTCGATTTCCTCAGCATGTTTTTCTTCAAGCACTTCCGAAAACTTGGGCAATGTTGCTTTTTGTTGAGTTCCTTTAGAAAGATTTCTAATGTCATTTTCAGTTATTCTACCATTAGGTCCGGTTCCGGTAATGGTATTTATGTCTAAACCAGAATCTCTGGCCAACTTGCGCACTGAAGGCGTGGCTATCACTTCATGAAGTTGTGTTTTCTGTTCTTTCTGAACGGTTTTTACTTCTGGCGCTTTGGTTGCTTCGATTGTTTTTGCCGTAGTTGCAGGCGAAGGCGCTTTTCCGATCCCCGCTAATTCTTCAGGAGTTCCTACATATGCCAGGGTATCGCCGATTTTTACCTGATCGTTTTCTTTAGCTATGATTTTTATGTTTCCACTTATTGGAGAAGGAACGTTTACAACGGCTTTGTCTGTTTCTATCTGCGCGAGTGCCTGATCTTCTTTTACAGTGTCTCCATCCTTAACAAGCCATTTTTGAAAATGGCCTTCTGTTATCCCTTCCCCTATATCTACAAATTTTACTTCTTTCATAATCATCACGAACTTAACAGTTTATCTATTGCTTTTGATATTTTCACTTCGTTTGGCACATAGTACTTTTCATATCCTGGAAATGGGTATGGGAAACTTTCTGCACCAATTCTGATTATCGGAGCTTGCAATTCGTATATCGCATCTTCAGCTATGCGCGCAGATATCTCTGCGCCAATGCCAAAACTCTTCTGTTCTTCATGTACAATAATCACCTTGCCTGTTTTCTTTGCACTTGTTATTATGGTATCAATGTCTAATGGATTTATCGTTCTTATGTCTATTATCTCTGCGTTAAGTTTTCTTTTTTCTACCACACTCTGAACTACGTTTACCATAGTCCCGTAAGTTATTATGGTGAAATCCGTTCCTTCTTTCACAATGTTTGCTTTTCCTATTTCGACTTCGTAAGCATTTTCCGGAACTTCCTGTTTGAAGAGCCTGTACAATTTTGTAGGTTCCAGGAATAGCACGGGATCATCCATTCGCGATGCTTTTATCAGAAGCCCTTTTGCATCGTATGGGTTTGATGGCTCTACTACCAAAAGACCGCCCATGTTTACATAAGCTGCTTCAGGACTTTCCGAATGATGCTCAAGGGTTCTTACACCTCCACTCACCGGTGTTCGCACGATCATGGGCACTTTAAATGTTGATCTTGTCCTGGTCCTGTATCGTGCAGCATGATTAATTAATTGACTGTACCCCAGATACATAAACCCTGCAAACTGAATCTCCGCTATCGGATGCAAACCAGCAAGCGACATCCCAATCGCAGTGCCTATTATTCCGGATTCTGCAAGTGGCGTATCCATTACTCTCTTTTCTCCAAACTTATCAAGTAATCCCTCTGTAACTCTGAAAACACCACCATCCTTCCCTATGTCCTCTCCCAAGAGCAGTGCTTTGTCATTTTCCTTAAGTATGAGTTCGAGGGCATTATTTATTGCCGAAACCATATTCATCTGCATAATATCACTGCCAATAATTCGATGCTTTTGCCTCATCGAATTCCTTCTTCAACACCTCAGGTACAAAACTGTATACCGTATTAAACATACCTTCCGGGTCAGGTTTGAATGCTTCCGCTTTCTGTACTATATCATCGAGTTCTTTTGATTGCTCTTCAATCGTTTTCTTTTCAAGATCATCATTCCAAATGCCCTTAGCCGTAAGGTACATTTTCACTCTGAGTATCGGATCTTTAAGTTTCCATTTTTCCGTCTCTTCGTCAGTTCGATACTTGGTCGGATCATCTGATGTTGTGTGCATTCCCATTCTGTATGTCACACACTCTATAACTGTTGGCCCATTCTTTGAGTTCTCTATGGCATCCTTTGTTGCTTTGTAAACTGCCATCACATCATTGCCATCCACTTGTATACAATTTATTCCTGCGGCAAATGCTTTCTGTGCTAGCGTCTTTGCAGCACTTTGTTTCTCCCTTGGCATTGATATTGCCCATTGGTTATTTTCTATGATAATTACCAACGGTGTTTTCCATACACCTGCAAAGTTTAATGCTTCGGAAAAATCACCTTCCGAAGTTCCTCCATCACCAACATAAACTACCACTGCAGCATCCCTTCCCTGATATTTTTGTGCAAAGGCAATCCCGACAGAATGCGGTAGTTGTGTTGCTACGGGCACCGCCATTGGGAATCCGTTCACCTCTTTCGGTATCTTGTTAGAATCCTCATATCCTATCCAATACAGAAGATAAAGATCCATCGGCATTTTACGTGCATAATATACTCCGGTTTGTCTAAATGCGGGCACGAATATGTCATCTTTTCTCATTGCCATTGCACTTCCAATGTGTGTCGCTTCTTCTCCGAAAGAAGGGGCGAACGTTGACGTCCTTCCCTGCCTCTGTAAACTGAGAACTTTGTTGTCAAAAGCACGAGTGAACATCATGTTTTTATACATGGCAATAACTGTATTGTCATCAACATCTTTAGGAAAAAATTGTTGGTCTACATTTCCTTTCTCATCCATAACCTGAAGGTAATCCACCTTCCCATCAAATGCTTCACTAAACAATTCAGCACCCCATGGTTATAACACAATACGAATCATTTTATAAGTTAACTGAATCTTGTTTATACCTCTGTTAATCTTCAATCAAAATTAGCAAACACAATAAACTTAGCTGACGTGTTAGTTTGAGGCACACTAATTTTCTTATTATGCGTCTCCATCTTCCAGTATGTCGACTATCTGCCCCTGTCCTATCCCGCTAGGGAATTCATCAAATTTTATGATAACAAAGGGGTCTTCAGCTTCACTCACAACTCCTGGCCATATTTTCCCTGTTTTGTCAACATACTGCGCCTTCTTGCCAACAAGTGTTGAAAGTTCAACATCTGATGATGGTGTAACCAAAAGTTTTTTTTCATCAAGAGATGTAACTATGCCGCTTATCATAAACTCACGCAAATATTGGCAATGAACTTATATTTATTCGTTTGTTTTTTGCATGAATTTTTTCAATGATTCGTTGTACGGGGTTCTGGCTATGCCTTCCTCGGTTATAATGCCCGTTATCAATTCAGGTGGCGTAATGTCAAATGCCGGATTTATTGTTGGTACATTCTGTACGCTTATCCTGAGTTTACCAAGTATGTTTTTAACTTCTTCTTGGTTTCGATGTTCTATGGGTATGGTCTTCCCGGTAATGTCTATGGTGGATTTCGGTGCGACTACATAGAAAGGTATGTTGTGATATTTTGCCAATATGGCTAACTGGTATGTGCCTATCTTATTGGCAACATTCCCATCAAGAAGTATGCGATCTGCACCAAGAAATACGTTTGTGACATGCTCATTCCTCATCGCGTATGCTGCCATGTTATCACTTATGAGTTTAACCGGAACTCCTATTTTCATAAATTCCCACACAGTTAATCTTGCGCCTTGATACAAAGGGGCCGTATGTGTAGCGATCACACTGAAATCTCTCCCTTCTCCCCACGCTGAAAGTATAACTCCTGCTGATGTCCCTATGCCACCACATGCCAATGGTCCTGCGTTGCAGTGTGTCATAACTACGTCGCCATCTTTAATCAAATCTTTGCCTATCTTCCCCATCCTTCTGCTATTCTCAGAGTTTTTTTGTTGGATTTCTATTGCTTTGTCCAACATCCTCTTCCTGATTTCATCTACTTCAAACCCTCCCTTCATAAGTTCCTTGGCGTACTCTGACATTATTTCCAACGCCCAAAAAAGATTCACTGCGGTTGGCCTAGTTTTTGCAAGTCTTTGTTTATCTCTATCTATGAAAAGGATCATTTCCTCTGGATCATTGCCATTATAATTAAACGCAGAAAGCGCCATTCCGAATGCGGCAGCTATCCCTATAACTGGAGCCCCCCTTATCTCAAGAGTTTCTATTCCATTGGAAAGCTCCTCTATAGAAGAACTCTTTTTCCACGTCTCTTCCCAAGGTATTCTATTTTGCAGTATCCACTCTATTTCTCCGTTGTTCCATTTCACCGGTTCCATGCTTATTATGTTTCTCATAAAAATAACCAGATTAAAATTTACGATCCAATAGTTTAGTTCTGTAATTTTGTTCAGAGAAGTACTCCAATGCTTCGAGTCTGCTAACCGCTTCCCAGAGGGTTTTGCCAACCCCCAAGGTTCCATGGTTTTTTATTATCACTACAAAAGCACCGTTCTCTACCTGTTTCGAAACCTTATCGGCAAGCTCTTGCGTGCCTGACTTGGCACTAACCAATCCAACAAAACCGTTGCCTCCTAAATAGTACGCCGACTCTTCGTATCTTTTAAAAGATAATCCTTTAAGTCCGAATTTGCTTGCCATTATCAATGAAAATACCGGATGAACGTGGACTATCGCGTTTACATAATCCACATTTTCATAAATCGAGGTATGCAGTCTCCATTCTGAAGATTGCCTAAATCCTTTTTTCAGGCCACCATCTAACGTTATTTTAGATAGTTGATTCGATTTCAAGTTGCTTTTATCAAGACCTGCAGGAGTCATTATTACGGAATCACCCCCGGCACGTACACTTAAATTGCCCGCATTAGAAATTCTGTTTAGTCCGTACTCGCGTAGTTTTGCAGAAATGTTGATGAGTTCCATTGCAAGTTCCTTTTCTGTTCTGTTTGCCATAACATGAGATCGGTTAGCAATTATTAATTCTTTTCCAAACCATTGAATAATTTACTACATTATGCAGTGCATATTGAACGCAGAAATGGGCTCGAAAAGAATGGTAAACTATTTAAATATATAAGTAACAGTGCTGTAATGCGTTTAGAGACATCTATTTATCTTTCCCCACCCTCTAAACGCACCTTATAAAAGCTAAAAAAGAAAGAAGGGATATAAACGTTACCAGCGTAATATATAACAATTACCTTCCTAAAGGCGATTAATAATCGGTAAAAGATTGCATGAAAAAATTTAAGACAACAGAAGAAATAAAAATCCCGGAGAAACTCATAGACCAAGTTATAGGTCAGAAATCGGCCGTAGAGATAATACGTAAGGCATCAAAACAGCACAGGAATGTTCTTCTCATAGGGGATCCGGGAACAGGAAAAACCATGCTTGCTCAAGGTATGGCTGAACTGCTTCCAAATGCAGATCTCGAAGACGTTCTCGTTTATAAGAATGTTAATGATGAAAACAAACCAGTAATCAAAACCGTAAAAACGTATCCTAACAAACCGGAACCTGGAAAGCCACTGGGGGACGGACAGGGGAGACAGATAATTCAGAAGGAGCGGGAACGGGTGAGAATGGATACAGGTAGTAGAAGAAGCAGTATTGTTCCGATAGTCGCAATTCTTGTAATAGTTCTCCTTGTGGTATCTTTTATTAACGTACTGCACGGATATGAAATATTCGTAATAGCTGCAGCTATACTTGGTATATTGATATTCGGAGCAATGGCGCTATTCATTAACGGATTCAGAAGAATGGGTGGCGTGCTTCCGGGAATGTTTGATACCAACGAACCAAAACTCATAGTGGATAACACTAACATGACACATGCCCCATTTGTAGATGCTACTGGAGCTAGGGCTGGATCTTTGTTCGGAGATGTCAAGCACGATCCATTGCAATCCGGAGGTTTGGGAACCCCTCCACATTTGAGAGTAGAGAGCGGGGCAGTACACAGAGCAAACAACGGTGTGCTTTTCATAGACGAAGTAGCTGACATTGGACCAAAGTCTCAACAGGAACTCCTCACCGCTCTTCAAGAGAAAAAATATCCAATAACAGGTCAGAGCGAAATGAGCTCTGGCGCTTTGGTTAGAACGGAACCGGTACCGTGCAATTTCCTTCTTGTTGCTGCAGGTAACCTTCAAGATATACAAAAAATGCATCCTGCATTAAGATCAAGGATAAGGGGTTACGGATACGAAGTTTACATGGAATCTACAATGCCTGACACAGAACAAGGAAGAGAACAGTTAGTGAGGTTTATAGCACAAGAAATAAAGAAGGATGGTAAAATCCCGCAATTCAGTTACGATGCATGCATGGCCATAATAGACGAAGCAAAGCGAAGAAGTGGGAGGAAGAACAGACTTACACTCATACTCAGAGACCTTGGAGGTCTTGTGAGAGCTGCCGGAGACATTGCTGTAGAACACAATAAAAAGATTGTAACTGAAAAAGAGGTTTACGAAGCATTAAAATTAGCCAAACCCATAGAGGCACAACTTGTCGAGCAAGCATTAGAATACAGAAAAGATTACAAGATATTCAATACGAAAGGGTTTTCGATAGGCAAAGTGAATGGACTTGCAGTAGTTGGTTCGTCATATCTTTCGGCAGGAACAGTGCTTCCGATAGTCGCTGAAGTCACTCCTTCGAGTTCACGAACGGAAGGCAAACTCATACCAACCGGAAAGCTGGGAAAGATAGCGCAGGAAGCAGTCAAGAACATAAGTGCAATAATAAAAAGACACATGTCAAGAGACATGGCCAGTTATGATATACACGTTCAATTCCTACAAACTTACGAGGGTGTAGAAGGAGACAGCGCCAGCATATCTGTTGCTGTTGCAGTTATATCTGCACTAGAAGGTATACCTGTTAATCAAGAGGTAGCAATGACTGGCTCTCTTTCAGTCAGGGGAGATGTTCTGCCAGTAGGTGGAATAACAAATAAGATAAAGGCTGCAATAGAATCTGGTATAAAGTATGTTATAATACCTGAAAGCAACAAAGGAGATGTAAATCTTGAAAAGACCGAAGAAAAGAAGATAAAGATAATACCTGTAAAAAACATAGCAGAGGTCCTTGATGCATCCTTGAAGAAAAGCCCAAGAAGAGATTTGATGGTTAAGGAACTAAAAGCATACATGACAAACGATTCAAAAGAACGAAATCCACTTGTTGTTGAAAAAGAAACTGAAGGGTGACAATATGTCTGAGAAAAGAGTCAAACCAGCAGAAGTGATAGAAGAACTTGGAGACTCTGTGGTAAAAGAAATAAAGTCTGGTAAAAATCCAAAATTCACCACATTAGTTAGGACAAAATCGAACATAGAGTTTGACCAAAAAAGAGGCTACCTGAAACTAGGAAGCAATAAAGAGGAGAGGAGCTTCCTGAACATATCTCAATCTAAGAGATTCATGCAGACGATAGCTATCGCCTCAAAATGTCATAAATTCGTAAAAGAAAATCTCCATACAACAATAAGGGGATTGTTCTATCAATTAAAATTTTCACTTGGAGAAGACGTTGATGAGAATATATTCAGCGAACAGGCAGAGTCAAATCCGTTAATAGAAGATCTTGAGGTGGCATTAGATTTGAGAAGGGAGAATCTAAACCTTAACGCAAACAGAAAAGGAGTTCTCGCGGGAAATATGAAAATTATCGATACATTTGGAAATGAAAAAATAGAGATAGATTGCAGCAAACAAGGAAGAAGCGGATGGGCGATTCCCAGCGATGTTGATAACGATATAGAATTTGTTGATGTAAAAGCGAAGTATGTTCTAGTAGTCGAAAAGGATGCACTATGGCAAAGACTGAATGAGGATCTTTTCTGGAAAAAAGAGAACATGATACTCATAACCCCTCAGGGGCAAGCAGCAAGAGGTACCAGAAGACTGATAAGAAAACTTGCCGATAAGGGATTGCCCGTATACGTATTTACGGATTCGGATGCATGGGGATGGTACATATACTGGACCATTAAGACAGGGAGCATAAATCTTGCTTATATGGGTGGAGATGTTGCAACTCCTGAAGCCAAATTCATAGGCGTAACGATATCGGATCTTGACAAGTATGAGTTCTTGAAAAAAATGACGATAAATGCCTCCGACGTGGATTTGAAAAGAGCTCAGGAAATGCTCAATTACGAATGGATAAAGAGACATAAGGAATGGGAAACCGAATTGAAAAGAATGATTGCTATCAAGAAGAAACTTGAACAGGATGCGCTCCAGGGGCCCAGGCTGACATTTGTAGACGATTACATAAGGGATAAGATAAAGAACAAAGAGTTCCTCCCGTAATTATTTTTCTGAAAGAAGGGCCATCCTTGCAAGCATAGCTTCCAACTGTATACGATCATTCGCCCCTTCCACTATCTTGAAGTTGCAATCTCCTATATCGCTTATTACTTTTAATTTTAGTTTTTGATCTGTATCCAATGCCAGAGCTTCTCTATAACATTGGATGAGTATGTCCTCGCCGCTCATTCCGTACATGAGTACCAGGGTGTTCAACTCGGCCCTGGCTTTTTCAAAATCTCCAGAGAGTGCATATCTCAACATTGCAGCTATCTCTTTAGGTCTTGCCTTTGCTGCTATGTCATATATGGCATTGTCTGTGACCCTGTTATTGAGCACTGCTGCTCCTTGCAATACATTGGTAAGCTTTCTGAGATCTCCTTCGCTGACATAAAGCAAAGCATCGATTGCCTTCTGATCTATGTCCAATCCTTCCCCCTCTTCTATCCTTTTAATGTATGTTATCATTTCCTCTTCTTTCAGTGGCCTAAACCTTAGAACAACACACCTGCTTTGTATAGGCTCTATTATCTTGCTTGAGTAGTTTGCACTCAGTATGAATCGAGTAGTTGCAGAGTATTTTTCCATAGTTCTTCTTAGCGCATGTTGTGCTTCGGGAGTTAAAGCATCAGCTTCATCTAAAAATATTATCTTTACTAAATCGCTGGATATAGGCAGCGTTCTTGCAAATTCCTTAACCTTTCCCCTAACAACGTCAATACCTCTAGAATCAGAAGCGTTAAGTTCAAGAAATGCCTCGTTTATCCTTTCTCCGTATAACTCCTTCGCCATTGCTATTGCCGATGTCGTCTTTCCAACTCCTGCCGATCCTGCAAAAATCATACTGGGAAAGTTTTTTGTTTTTACGAACGCCTTGAGCCTTTCCACTATTGCCTTTTGGCCTATTACCTGGTCTAAATTGGAAGGCCTATACTTCTCTGTCCACGATAAATCAATAACGTCCATGATTTGCACTTAGTATATTATGATGCAGAAGTTATAAATTGGTTTTCAGGAGAAGATGTTCCGTATTCACATTTGCAATTATACTAATCATCAAATAGCATTATTATCTTCAAATTGATTGTTTTAGACTATAGCCCCGCCCAGATTCGGACTGGGGTTCCCGGGTTCAGAGCCCGATGTCCTTGACCACTAGACTACGGGGCTATTGTTTATATATGTGATCCAACACTATTATATAAGTTAACTGAAGAGTTAACCAATTTTTAATAAATAATACTGAGAAGCATGCGAGAACATAAGTTAACGATGCAGGAAGTACAGGATCTTGTCATAGCGGATGTAGCGCTTACCATAGCATTTGCCATACTTTTTACTTTTGGAGGATCATTCGGAGTAGCTAAAGGTTCGTACGCATTTGTTTATTATCTACCAATAGCGTTTGTAGCAGTCACATTCTCATTCGTTCTTCACGAGTATATGCACAAGATGGTAGCTGAGCATTTCGGCGCTATAGCGGCGTTCAGACGTTCAGACACAGGCATAATTATCGCTCTGCTAACAAGCATGTTCGGATTTCTTATGGCAATGCCAGGTGCAACAGTAATATATACAAACACATTTACAAAGAAAGAAGAAGGTTATGTATCCCTTGCCGGGCCTTTGACAAACTTTGTGATATTCGGAGCAGTGTTTGTTATATCGTTATTTTCAAATACTGGAAACACTTACATTCAAACAGCGATATCTGTTATAATGTTCATATCATTGTGGCTCGCTTTTGTAAATATGCTGCCGATATATCCACTCGATGGTAGCAAAGTGCTTAGATGGAACAAGGGAGTGTATGCAGTGGTCCTTATTACAGTCATAGCTCTAATGGTGCTCCTAATACCAAGCACTGCACTGATATTTGACGTTGTCATAGTGCTGATACTGTCTCTTGTCATGTCCTTCATGTCAAGAAACATACTCTTTAGAAGATGGTAAAACTTTTAGGATACGAGTTCGATACTTGGTTTCTCAGGAAGTGCGCGTGTTTTTCTAGTGGAAGATGAATCATGTTCGTTTTCTATTTCCACGGTTATTCCAAGAACATTTTCCAAATCTTTCTTCGAGTTTGTAAGCGTGCTATATTCTTCTTCCTGTGAAAGGCGCGATTTTTTAACCTCATTCATCCTCTTTGCTATCAAAGCAGCATATTTCGATGCTTCTTCCTTGTGTGCATCATCAACGCTGCCGATGGCTTTTCCCACGTCCCTATACTCGGATATGCTATTATTTACCGTTCTTTTCCAGTCATCTGCGACTATCACCTTCACTGATTTTACCTTTACGCCTTTCTTGGACATTAGAGTCATGACCTGTCTCGCATCTGCTATTGTTGAATCAATAAGTTCTTCTCCGGCTTCTACGCTGTCGCTAATCATTGATTCTTCAGGATCAGGCCATTTTTCAACAGAAGAGAAGGAATCATTTCCAAGAATATTCCAGAGCTCTTCCGATATATGTGGTGCGATCGGCTGAAGCATAAGCACGATTTTTGATAAATAATCCTTAAGCACTATGCCATTGTTTCCTCCCCTGTTTTTGTATTTTTTAAGTTCAATTATTGTATTGTATAGTAATTCTGTGGATGCTTCCCTGAGTTCGAGTTTTTCCATCGCTGATGTGACTGTTTTTATTTTCCTGTTTAATTTGGAATATAACCAGTAATCTATCGGTTTTAATTCTCCAGTATCCATTGAGTTAGAATCGACACACGCGTTATACAGCATTTCAAATCTATCTTTAACTCCGTTGACTGCATCATCATTGAATTCTGAATCGCTAAATAGATCCGCCCCTGCAACAACAACGAATCTTAACGGATCAACACCGTGCTTCTTAAATCCATCTATGAGCGGCACGATGTTCCCAAGACTCTTGCTCATTTTTTCTCCTTCGCTAAGCACCGTACCGTTAACCACGATCTGTTTTGGCCAATTTTCCTTGTTCAACAAAGCCAC
>JAJZIU010000020.1 GCA_021810455.1 Microcaldota archaeon | reverse complement strand
TCTCTAATATCCAGATATTCTAACATCACTGCTACTGTAGATGGTTGAGAAATCGTAGAATCTCTGGCTAATGGCAATGGCATATCTTGATAAGCGAATTCCATATCCTCCTTTCTAACAAACAAATGTCTTTTGATATGTTTAAATGCGTCTATTATGCGTTTGCTACGGAGTATGCCACTATGCACTAAGACATCAACAAAAGCATCATTCAATTCAGTTTGATCGTCCATAAAACAACTTGGACTGGTGCACATTTAAACCTTTAGAGACATTTTGCCTTTATGGATAAAGATTATATTTCTTCTCGTTCTTGATAAAACCATGTCAGTTGGTAAGACTATAGGTATAGTGGTCGTTCTTGTCTTGATAGTTCTAGGAATCTATTTTATAGGTTTTCATAAGTCATCATCAGTAACACGCAGTGGTTATCTTCTAGCATTTCAATTAACTGATCCGCCACAAGTCCCTTCAGGCACTCAGTCTCTTGAAATACACTATTCATCTCTGCAAGCCCACACGTCTACACTCGGGTGGTTGAACTCAAATGACAGTGGCAGTATAGATTTGCTATCATTGACGAATCTATCACAAACAATAGGTACTATTTCAGTGCCAAACGGAACGACAATTGATGCTGTAAGGTTCAATGTTACTTCTGCAACAATAGACATAAACAACACTGATTACAACGTAACGCTTACTTCAAAAACAATAACTGCCAAGCTCTCTGGAAATGCAAACGTAACCTCTGCAAGCAGTGTGCTTTTATCAATGTCTCCTACTGTAGTAAGCATACTCACTGGGAATTCGACTGTGTTTGTTCTCGTACCTTCTGTAGCTGCGGTTGTTCTACCATACGGCACTAATCAGACAACTTCAAGAGTAGGTTATAAGTCAAGAATAACTAATCGGGAAACCGAATATCTGGATAATGTCAAACCTAATATAACGATCTCAAACACCCTGCTATCTGTTTTGGGCAACACTACTTCACTAAGTGTTACTGTAGAGAACACTGGAAATAAAAGCGCTGTTATAAAACACCTGAGCTTATTTGGGAATGCTTCTGTAAATCTAAATTTATCATCTATAGCATCAGATGCGCATACGATACAACTTGAAGCTCGCGATAGAATAAGAAATTCAACAATATGTTCTAATATAAGTACTGGTATTTCAAACACCTCAAATCTCACAGTTCAAATAAGTGACGAAAGACCTTCCTTCAATGCTAGTGTTGGTGTTGGTACTCAATTCAATTCTAGCAACTTCAATTTGAGTGCAAGCAATCCCCAAGGGGATGCTGGTGATAACTCAAAAGGAAATGCGCAGAATGTTTCTTCTGGAGATCACGGCAATCAATCTCAAGGGGTTTCTTCAGAAGGCGGAAAGGGCAATGCGAATGAATCTAAGAGTTCTGGGGAATTCGGAGATATATCTGAAGGATATGGGATAAATTTCAACAATAACATGTGTACAAATGCAGGTCTTACGGAATTTGAAAATGAGCTTAGGGCAAGGATCGTCAATGTGACATCTACACTAAGGGATCAGCAGATTCACTTCAGGGTGTTCTCATTCTTAATATCAAACAACGGAACCCTTGAAGCGCCTTATGTTACAGAAGATTTCAATGACACTGGTTACACATTGGCTTCTGGCAAATCATTCACATTTACCTTCACAGGTGTGATAAGCACTTCAGAATCACATCTGGTAATAACACCTATTTTGGGGAATAACTACACGATAAATGTGGGTGGAGAAGAAGGGGCATCCGCAAGCACCAATGTAACTGCCACGAGCTGACCGTACTTACGATTTTTATTTTCTCTAGCTCTCTTTAATACCGCGAGTGGAAATCCCACATGCTTTATTGATGTGAGGTCACTACGAGATCAGTCAAATAACCTTATCCTTTGCACTTTTTTGTATCTTATTTCAACTAGCGAGTAATATATCACCAGAAGCACTAGTATCATCATTACTCCAAGAGCAAGACTTGTTCTCGGCAAACCAAAGAGAAAGAGCATACAAAGAATTATTGATGCTAAAGGCACAAGAGGGAAGTATGGCGATTTGAAATCTCCAAATCTTTTCCTCCTTCTCACATTTATTATAGCAAAACTTGTTATTATCCATGCGAAAATAAATCCAAAGTTGCTAATTGATACTATACCATATAAGTCTCCGGAAAACAGTATCAGGATCTCAACAAGTGCAGATATCCAAATGCCATTTATCGCAACGTCCCTTGACTTATCATAAACTTTGGTTATTCTAGGAAGCATGCCATCCTTGCCTAATTGGTACAAAAGCCTGGAAGCTGTGAATATAAGCGTGAGTGTCGCAGCAGCTATGGAAAACAGTATGCCTATGGTTATCATCGCTGAAAACAGCGATGGTGCATGTGCATAATTTATCGCATAGAGCAAAGGTTCCGAGCTTATGGAAACGCTCGATATTGGGGCCAGTATCATGACTCCAAGAGTTACCAGCATATAAACTATCATACTTATCACTATGGCGTATGCCATCGCCTTGGCCACTCCTCTCCCCTTGCCATCAACATGTCCTGTTATGCTACTGATTGTTTGGAATCCTGCGTATGCGAACACTATGGCTGCAGATGCGTCTATGAAATTTATGTATCCCTTATTTGATGTCATTCCCTTATTTGTTAACAAGAAACCATGACTGCTCCCTATATGTAAAAAAGCAAATATGACGAATGCAGCTGCTGTGAGGAAAACGACCACCACCAATGCTTTGCTGAGTTTCACTGTTTCCTTGACACCCATTGTATTCAAAAAAGATAACGCAACTATAAGTATTGCGGCGAAAAGTATTTGCAATGCTGTACTATTTATCCCTAGCAAGGTTGTTAGATATCCACCAAAGCTAAACGACACCGCGGCTATTGTTGCACAGAATCCTATGAAAAGAAGTACCCCGCTTATAAATCCAAGCTCGGTACCGAACGATTTGTTAACATATGAGTAAGCAAGTCCTTTTTCTTTAGGCATTAATGATCCGAGTTCCCCTAATTGCGCTGCTATGAATATTGTCACTATTGCTACAAGTGCATATGCGATCAAAGAGTATGATCCCGCAAGTGATAGTGGCACGGATGTAACTGCAAAAAGTGTATCTCCGAGTATCGAACTTAAGCATATCGCAATTGCAGTGCCTATGCCTACTTTATAATTCATACATAATCACTCTCTAGATTTTGAGTACTCCTGCGCCTTCAATCCTTCCGCTTTTAAGCATAACCAGGGCTTTATTCGCATCCTCTAATCTGAATCTCTTTATTTGTGTTTTTATAGGTATTTCGCTAGCTAAATGTAAAAATTCTTTCGCATCTTTTCTTGTATAATTTGTAACGCTGCCTATCCACCTTTCATAATACAAAAGTTTGTTATAATCTATGGGGGGTATATTTGACATATAAATATCCTGTATTGCTACCCTGCCTCCTCTCTTAGTATTATTCAAGGCTTCTATAACCAGCTCTCCGACAGGGGCTGTTATTATTACTGCATCTGCTTTCTCGATAGGCTCTTCGTAAGGTTCTCCAGTCCATACCGCCCCATATTTTTTTGCAAGCTTTTGATGCTCTTTACTTCTTGTAAAAACCAGGAGTTCATTCTCAAAGTATTCTGCAATCTGTGCTATTATGTGTCCAGAAGCTCCAAATCCAAAAATTGCCAATGTTTGATTCTTCTGCAAATTTGCTAACTTAAATGCCCTGTATCCTATGATTCCAGCACAGAATAATGGTGCCGCATGCTCATCATCAAATTCGTCAGGTATCTTAAAAGCAAAATCATTGTCAACAAGTAAGTACTCTGCAAATCCCCCATTTACGCTATAACCCGTAAACCTCGCATTCTCACACAGATTTTCTTTGCCAGATCTGCAAAATTCACACTTACCGCATGTAGAGTTTAACCATGTTACACCTACTCTATCCCCTTTTTCGAAATTTCTTACCTGACTTCCAAGCTCTGCTACTATGCCTGCAATCTGGTGTCCTGGAACTATTGGTAATTTTTCCATTGGCAATTCTTTTTCGATTACATGCAGATCGGTGTGACACACTCCGCTAAAGTTAACCTTTACGAGTAACTCGTGCTTACCTGGCTTTGGTATATCAACATTCCTCAGATTCAATGAGCTGTCGTTAATCTTCCCATAGCTCTCCAAAACCATGGCCTTCATCATCCGCACCAGTAATTACCATTCACAATGCAAATAACTATAAAATGAATCATCAATTTAAGCATAAACCCAGTGTGGCAAAATGGCATTTACCCAAGTTCGCATAGATCCACATGTCCATTGTAGAGATTGGTCTCAAGCATACAAAGCAACTATAAAATCAACCATGGATTTGGCACACTCGAACGGTGTAAAAGCGATATTTGACATGCCCAACACCGAACCCCCAATAACCACTAACAATCTGGTGGAAAAGAGACTTGAAACAGCTGAAAAAGAAGGCGTTACTGAAGGTTACTATCTTTTCATAGGTGCAACAAACGAAGAAAGACAGATTGCCGATGCGGCTGACATCGTAGATTCGGATCCAAACGTAGTTGGAATAAAACTTTTTGCTGGAAAATCCACAGGCAGTTTATCAATTTCAGATAGAAGAGACCAAGAACACGTGTATAAAATACTGTCAGAGAATGGTTATACTGGAGTTCTTGCTGTTCATTGTGAAAAAGACAGCATGTCCAAAATGGACCTGTGGGATCCTAAACAACCTAGAACTTGGAATGAAGCTAAGCCTCCAGAAATGGAACTTGAATCTGTGAAAGATCAGATAGAGCTTGCAAAACTTTACGAATTCAAGGGTGTACTTCACATATGCCACATATCAACTCCTGCATCAGTAGAACAGGTTGACAATGCAAGAAATGAATTGAAAATAACCTGTGGCGCGACTCCACATCACCTGCAATTATCTACCGACAATATGAAAAATGAGGATGGACTCGAATACAAGGTGAATCCACCTCTGAGAAGCCCTGAGATGTCTTCAAAACTATTCCATTTGCTTAAGGAAGGAAAAATAAATTGGATAGAGACAGATCATGCTCCACATACAAAAGAGGAAAAAACGTATCATGAAAATGCAGATGTGCCCTCCGGCATACCAAGCCTTGAGAATTACTCTGCTCTTATAAAAGTTTTAATTGAAAGAGGTTTTTCTAACAGACAAATAAGCGATTTAACCTATAACAACATAAAGCATGTGTTCTCCAAGGTAAAGGTATAATCTAATTCTTACGTTTCTAATTCCTCCACTACTTTGTCTATGTATGTAAACAGTTTTTTTGCAGAAAGATCCGAAAGCCCGCCTATTTTTACGTCACCGTGCCCTATCACCGTTAGGTTAATGGAATTCAGAACCTTACCTCGAAATCTGATTACGTGTGATATCCTATTGTAATGTATAAGTTCTGAGAATGTGGGTGTGAATACGTTAAAACCGAAATAGTGGTAAAGGAAAGAAGGTTTGATAACAATCAATTTTTTGTTTGTAGCAACTATCACTTTAGGAGCGAGGTCATGCACATAACTCTGCCTTACTCCGAAGAGTATTTTCTCCCCTAATTCTAATTCTTTATCCACGAGTTCCTTGAATCTCCCTATCAATATTTCGTTATCAATCACTGAAGATGTAAGATTCATTGCCTTCTCCACCGCATTTTCTGTTTTAGTGTGTTTATCGGTATTGTTTTTCATACTGATTTGGAATTTTTCTGAATCTTCCACAACCATCTTATCTAAGCTATCCATTTAAACGCCCCAACCCATTCCAATATATAAATTATTTTAAGATATAAACAGCTTCGCTAACACTTCGTATCTCGAATTACTTGTAAAACAAGGTTTGCCAACGGAAACATAGGGACAAGACAAGGAAAAGAATTTGTGTGCCAGTCGTGTGGGCACTTTGACCATGCCGATGTAAATGCATCGTTCAATATAGCGAAACGTGATGGCATAGGTCAATTCAGCACAGACAGAGATGTGTTGAAGGGCAGCACTGATACGCCCAGAGGTGCAACTCTATGAACGAAAGAGACGCCGAACCAAAAGGAACCTCCTATCCTTCAGATAGGAGAGAATGTCAGGTATACAATAATCCTTTTGTAGTCTAAATAGGATTCGCCAAGGTAGGGATTTGAACCCTAAAGCCCCGAAGGGCACCGGTTTTCCTATTGCATCATTAATCAGCTCTTGAGGCAAGCTCAAGACCGGCGCGTTTCCAGATTCTGCCACCTTGGCAATGTAAACCTATGCTTATTGAAAACATTATTAACCTTCTTGTTATTAAATATAAGTGTGGTTCGGGTGCAACAGGACAAACACAAGCCTAAGGACAAAGAGGAACGCATACTCGTACTGGCTGTAGATATAGATAATGATCTTTATAGAAAGACAAACATAAGCGGTCCACTGATAGGCAGAGTACAGAATCTAAATGGGGCTTCTCAATTGGCCCTTGCTGATCCTCAAGATACAGATGCAAATACAATGTTCGAAGCAGTAAAGATTTACGATGAACTAAAAAAAGACGGTTACACCGTAAATGTGGCAACCATAACTGGCTCGGAAAAAGAGGGTTATGATGCAGATAGGGAAATCGCAAGACAACTCGAGTTGGTCCTTGAAAGTACCAAATCCGATGGTTGTGTCTTTGTAACTGACGGAGCAAGCGACATGCGCATACTTCCAATAGTACAGTCAAGAATCAAAATAAACAGTACAAAAACTGTAAAATTAAAACAAGCAGAGAATCTGGAAAATACTTATTTCACACTTATAGAAAAACTCAAGGAACCACATTATGCAAGAATAGTATTCGGCATACCTGCAATACTGATACTGTTATTTGCCATAAGCTATCTTCTTGGTGCCGGATGGGAACCTCCTGTTGCATTGATAGGTTTGTACTTACTGCTAAAAGGATTTGGGCTGGAAGATGCTTTTATAGATTCGTTCAAGGGGTTCGGTTTCAGCATAGAGAGAATGAGTTTTGCCTTTTATCTTAGCTCAATGATATTTCTTGCAATAAGTGTGTTCATAGGCGTTGACAATTATTATAATCAAATGTCGATAAGCAATAACATTTCAGTATCAATAGCATATGGTCTTCAAGGATTTCTAATACTAGTACCTATAGTTATGTTCCTGTATCTTATCGGAAGGATAATAGACGTAAGAAGCTCCAAGTACATGTTCCGGAGCTTCAAGTATGGAATGTATCTCGGATCTTCAATAATAGTCTGGATTCTATCGTACTCGTTTCTTTCATGGATAATCGGTCAAATATACTTTGGCCAATTTTTTAATTACACCCTCCTCGTTATAGCCATTGGCATAGTCGTATCATATTCGATCAGCTTCCTCAGGAGAAGGGTCATAGGTTCGAAGAGACTCAAGAACAAGCTTGTTGTTAACGAACTTGGGGCTCTGATAGGCAAGGTTGGCGGTGTAAACCTCAAGAAAGGCAGATTCGTTATAAACACGAGCTTTGGCAATCCTATAAACTATAGTGTTGACAGGATAGTTGAGATCTCCGACAAAGTAGTTATTAAATAACGTATCCTGTTCAACTCAAAATTCTGAAAAATATTGAACTGCGTAAACACTTTTTCAAAGAAGTATATATAAAAACTACTGTGTTATACTCTACTGGTTTCGGTAAACTACTACCTATTGTATGTATTTAAAAATTTTATACAACATGTTGTGTTTGCCAGGGCTGTGGTGTTAGAATGGTGGATGAGGGCAAAACTCAAAACGGCGTAGTTGTAAAGGAGGAAACAAAAGCTATTTCTGAAGAAACTGTTGTGGTTATACCCAAAGAAACATTGGATTTCTTTGATGGTGACGAGATACGCGCACGGGTCTTCTACGAGAAATATGCACTAAAGGATGAAACTGGCAAGACGGTGGAAAAGCTTCCTTCAGAAATGTGGGATCGTGTTGCAAGAGAGATAGCATCTGTCGAAACTACTGAAGATAAGAAAAAAGAGTGGAAGGAAAAATTCGAATGGTTGCTAAAGGATTTCAAATTCATACCTGGTGGTAGAATACTGTTTGGTGCGGGACAGCCAAGAAGAGCAACTCTGCTAAACTGTTATGTGATACCTATAAGGGATGACTCTATCGAGGCAATATTCGACTGGTGCAAGGAAGCTGCAAGAACATACAGTTTCGGAGGAGGCGTCGGTACTGACATAAGCGTGCTTCGACCTAAAGGCGCAATGGTCAACAATGCAGCTGTTCATTCAACTGGTTCTACTTCGTTCATGAATATATTCAGTGAAACTACTCACACTATAGGACAGAGTGGCAGAAGAGGAGCACTTATGATAACAATAAGTGTTGACCATCCTGACATCCTAAGTTTTATAAACATAAAGAAGGATCTCAGATCTGTAAGGTATGCAAACATAAGCGTAAGGATGACTGATGAATTTATGCAGGCAGTTGAAGCCGACAAAGACTTCACTCTCAGATACGATAATAAGGTTATAGGAAAATTTGAAAAATCGGTCAAGGCACGTGACGTTTGGAAGGAACTAGTATCATCCGCAAGAGATTGGGCAGAGCCAGGGCTGATATTCTGGGACACAGTCAAGAAATATTCTCCTAGCGAGTACAACGGTATGGAAGTTGTAGGAACTAATCCATGCTCAGAACAACCATTGCAAGCATACGGTGCTTGTGATCTAGGTAACATTAATTTGTCATCTTTTGTACTAGGCGCGTTTACTGACAATGCGATGCTTGATTGGCAGAATCTTGAAAAAACCGTTCGTTATGCTGTCAGGTTCCTCGATAACGTTCTCACATACAATGACTCGAGGCATCCTCTCAAAGCCCAGGCTGAGGCTGCAAGAAATAGCAGAAGAATAGGTGTAGGTGTAACTGGACTTGGAGACATGTTCATAAAAATGCGCGTAAAGTACGATAGTGAAGATGCACTGCTCTTCGCAAACGAGCTATTCGACAGAATTAAGCAGATATCATATGACGAGAGTGTAGAAACAGCAAAAGAAAAAGGTTCATTTCCAATGTTTGATAAAGAGAAACACCTATCAATGAACTTTGTAAAAACGCTTCCGGATGAACTTCGTGAAAAAATAGCAAACTATGGCCTTAGGAATGTAGCGATACTAACCGTTCCGCCTGTAGGAAGCGGATCTGTGCTTGCGGGCACTTCGAGTGGCATAGAACCTGTATTCGCGTTTGATTATACTCGGAGATCGGAATCCCTAAGCCAGGAGTACTTCAAGGTTTATCATCCTCTGGTATTACAGTATGTCAAAATGACTGGTATGGGAGAAACTGACACTCTTCCTGACTTTTTCGTGCCTTCACACAAAATAAGGCCAGAATTTAGGGTAAGGATGCAGGGAACCATACAGAAACACATAGACAGTGCAATATCATCAACTGTAAACCTTCCTAGTGACACAACCGTAGAACAGGTAGAAAAAATATACATGCAAGCATGGAAAGCTGGTTGTAAGGGAATAACTGTTTATCGTGAAGGGTCAAGAGAAGGGATCCTCATAACAAACGAGGAAGAAGAAAAGAAGAAGGCAACCACAGGTGTGCCAGCAGTAGCCTCTGTCACCACTCTGGCCGAATCTTGGGAAAGACCTTATGTGATGACAGGCAAGACTATAAAAATAAAAACACTTCAGGGAGCTCTTTATGTAACGGCTAACATAAGTGATGAAGATGGGATACGTGAAGTTTTCATAAATCTAGGGAAAGCAGGAAGTGATGTAAACAGCTACTGTGAAGCCATAGGTAGACTTGCAAGCAAATATCTGCAATTGGGCGGAGACGTCAAGGAAATAATAGGCAGCTTAAAGGGAATAAAAGCCAGTTCTTCAATATCCTGGGATCGCGGTATAAAAATATACAGCATACCCGATGCCATAGCTAAAAGCCTTGAGATAATGTCTGGAATAACAAAACCAATGTTTGCTAGCGATCTGACCAAATCAGATACCGATGCAAAAATCGGAAGGCAACTTCCGATAAAAAGCACAGAACCTACTCCTCATGGCGAACAACCTAGTGGTTTAGAAATATGTGTATCTTGCGGCGAAAGATCTGCTGTGCATGAAAATGGCTGCTATGTGTGCAAACTGTGTGGATACACGCTGTGTGATTGAAAAGTGGATTTCTTTAATTAAAATAATGTCGGTTTTGCCACTTTTCGTCATTTTTATTATTGCATCGTGCTAACTACGCCAACGGCTCCTCCGACATCTTCAATGTTTGTCTCTGTAACTTCTGCAGGACCAGTTCCTCTTAACAAACCCATTATCTCCTTTTGTCTGGAAAGATGTTCTTGTAACCAGTCGTTTCCAAATATGTTCTCTAACTTTTTGTTCAAATCCGAGGTCAGTATGTCTCTAAATTCTGCATCAGCTTCCGCCTTGCTTAATGCGCTGCCGATCGCACTTGATAAATTCTCATTCCCAAATATCTCAGTTAAGTTTGAGTTTTTTCCAGACCATTTATCCCCAAGTCCATTCCCAAATTTTATTACAGCATCATTCGCTTTCTTTCTGAGTGCATTCAACTGATTTTTCATATCTTGTGAAAGATTGTTATGCTCTAAATCCGCAAAAGTTTTTGCTTCTAATTGAAACAATGCATTTTCTTTGTTTATTTCATCAATTGTATCTCCGAATTCCTTGCTGCGTGTATTGAGTTTCTTTGCATTAGATATCAATTCGTCGATATGTTCCTTCCTTTCACTAAACATTTCTAAGAATGTTTTATCAACAACCTGCGTCGCCAGACTCTCTTCGCTTTCATTAACTTTTCCTATATTTTCTGAAATTTTTGTACTTCTTATTCCGTAGCCTTTGACATCTCCAGACAAGTCTCTGCCACCTATCTCATTCACTACAAAATCCCTTCCAGCTGCAACAGCTCCGAATGTTTTGTTTTCATAAATTGTGTCAAATGCCTTGTGAAGTATCCTGATCGTGACTACCGCACTTTGTAACTTAGACAACTCCTCAAATAAATTGTCTGTATTTATCTTTTCAAAAATGTTCATGGATTCATCGTAGGCAGATCTCATATCCCTACCCATTACCGCACTTCCAGTGCCGTAAATCGCTTCCATAAGCATGTTCGGTGAACTTGCTCTGTTAACACGTATCGCATATCTGTTAAGTTCATCGCTAAACTCTGTCATAAGATGTGCTTGTGTATTCAGATCGAGAAAACCGTGGATGGTTTCTCTATCATTCTTCATCTCTGCTAGCATCTTTTTCATAAATGATGAACCATCTCCTATTTCTTCTTCCATGAGCATACTCAAACTCTGTTTTGCAGTGGTTTCTCCGATGGAAAATGCACGTCCCAAATTTTCCTCGAATTTCAAAGCCAGGGTATCTACCTTATTTATCATATCCACACTAGAGCGGAGTGTGTCTTCGGCAATCTCTAACCGCTTTACATATTCTGATCTCTCAACTTCTGAAAACTTCTGTGACGTAGCTAAAACTTTATTTGCTTTATCTACTGCTTTAAATGAGGATTTTCCTTCTTCAGCATTCAGTGTTTCTCCAGATATTTCAACTATTTGTCTGCATAAATCGATTGTAACATTCTCTGTATTCTGGTGGCGCTCTCTTACTGCAGTCCTGAAACTTTCTATACTCTTTTTAAACTGTGTCTCAGAACCTATTGCATTTTCTATATCTCGTTCTGCTTTTTTAGAAAGCACTTCTGCTTGGTTTCTTACGGGTCTAAGACTTGCAGAGTTTCTCTCCATCCCTTTAGAAGTAGACTCTGACGCTCTCCTTGCTGTTTTATTAAGCGCACGGTCTGCCTTACCAACAACTTCTTTATACGCAACCATAAGATGACCTATATCTTAGGGACTTTCCTCATATTTAAATATGATTACCTATCATTGGATTTTGTCCAACAAAAACCTAAGATTATAAAACGTATCTTATTGATTCAGCAAACCCGCAAGTGATAACGAGGCTATCGAACTAGACGCCTTCCAAAGCCCACTCTTAACCTGCTTATTGATCTCATCTATTGAAAAAAGACTCACTTTTACAATTGTTTCACTGTAATCGAGATTCTGTTCTGAACTTTTTTCTACCTCTTCGGCTCTAAACACGCTTATCTTGCGCATCTCTTTTGAAGGGTCTTCATAAATCACGCCTAATCTTCTGAAATTTTTACCTTCAAAACCTGTTTCTTCCCTCAGTTCCCTCTTTGCAGCGTCAATATCCGTTTCTCCCTCGTCTATTATGCCTCCTGGAACTGTCAACTGTACCTCTCCTGCCCCGTGTTTGTACTCTTCCACCACTATAACCCGTTTCTTCTTATCTGTTGCAACAATAATTACAACATCTGCCTTTTTAGTAAGGCTAAAATCGGATATAATATTGCCGTTAGGTAGTCTAACTTCATCATTGTAGACTTTCAGATACGGTGTGTCTAGTATTTTGTCACGTTTGATAAGTTCCCACTCGCTCTTAACCGTAATATCATCTCCAAGCATGAAGCACGATTAAGATACGTAAACCTACTAATGTAAATGCGTATGCATGAACTTTGGATTATATTGGCTCAAACTTGAAGTGATAATGGACAAGGCCTTCCTCTCCCTCAACTCTCATTTTTCTGAATACAGTTCTTACCTCTGTCCCTACCTCTATCTTTTTACCATTCTCTATTATGTGTCCTTCAACCATCGGGCCTTCCTCAAGTTTTACCACGCCTACGGTGTAGGGTGCATCGTCTTTGAATGCATCTGGAGGAACGTAAATCCTAGAATAAGAATAAACAGTACCATTACCACTGAATCTCTTCTCTTTCATAACCGTGTTTCTCCCACACTCCTTGCACACTATTCTTGGAGGAAAATAAGATCTCTTACAATTCTGACACTCACTACCTATAAGGTTGTATCTTGCATTTATCCTTCTCCACATTCCTGCTGATGTGTGTTCCATTAATTAGACCTCTTAAAAATGTGCACGACTGATGTAGCACCACTTCCTCCTACATTGTGTGCCAATCCTACCTCTGCACCGTTAACCTGCCTATCCTTTGCTTCTCCTCTCAATTGCCATGTAAG
>JAJZIU010000019.1 GCA_021810455.1 Microcaldota archaeon | reverse complement strand
ATATCACCTGCATTGCCCCTGTTGTTTCATTATATTCAATCATGAGTTTCGCATTAATTCCGAAATCACACGCGGTTTTTTTACTTATCACAATTCGATCTGCAAGATAAAATGTTCCATATTCTGTATGTACATAATGTCCTTCGTATGTTGCATTACACAAACCTCTTGGCAAATAAACGCTAATCAATCCCCCCTGCTGGCCATTATAACTGTTTATCACACCCACGAATTTTTCAATTTCATAATAGTTTACAGCATATATAATTCTGCTAAGTCCTCCCGAAACAATCAAAATTGAAAAAAGGAGACCTATACTCGCAAGAGACATATACAACAAAAATTCTATAGATATCTGTAAAGTCATAAACTTCACGATAGATTGCTTGACAAATTGCTCAATTCCTTAGATATCGCATCTGAAACGCTGGTATTTACCCCGCTTATACTAACGTGATTTATGATTGCACCTTTCAATTTCACTATCATCGCCAATGCAATAACGACTACAACGCTTGCAGCTGCAATCATCATTATATACTCAAGAGAGCCTTGTGCACGCATCGTTTTTCCTATTTCCCAAAAAGCTCTGGCTTCCACCGGAAGAAATTCCCAAAATCTATCCAAATTTTTCATTTTATCACTCACATAATATAATTCACAATACTCGGAACACCGAATAATATGGATGTAGAAACTACGGTCAATGGCATAACTATGCATGCTTTTTGTTTTATCCCATTTAATCTATCTTCAAAACAAACGGTTATTCCAAGCATCATCACAATGTAGGTTTCTACTACAAACAGAAATCTATTCTGCAGTCCATTAATGCCCAAATTACTAAGTATCCCTGAACTAACACCACCGAATAACGGAACAAAGATCGAAACACCCACATATGTCATGAGCAATGCATTACCTGCCGTTTCCCGTATCATATTCTTTGAATTTATCTCTCTCTTAATCTGGTCTACAAATAATTCCAATGATTTGCATACATTTCTGCCACTAATCAATCCAAAATTCACTATATTTAACAATTCCTTAATTCCGTCATCCCTATCAAAAAATTCACTTTGAGAATCCATACTTCCTAATCTGTACCTGCTTATCATATTTTTTAAAAATCTTTCTTTTGAATTTTCCAATAACCAACCTAACTTCTTATTCTTCGCATTCTTTCCGATCAAAGAATTCGCAACATTCAACGCTTCATAGCGGTTGTCCTTAATCTTTATCATGCTGTATGCATGAACAAAGAGCACCGGTATTACTAATAAATAAACTGTTTTAACGTTAAAGATAATCAACACTACAATAGCTACTTCCAAGAATAGCAATATTTTATTCAAGTAATCTACCTCTCATAATATTCAAACTTCCAGCGTAAACTGAAGGTAGTATTATCATTAATGCTATCGAAATCAGTATCAGATTAGAATACCCTGATATTATTGCACTACCAACAAATGAAAAAATAATAAACGAAGGCAAAACCGTAGCTATAAACATGTTTATTGTTGCATGACCTTGCAAGGAGCCCTTCATTTTTGATATCTTGTCTTTCAACTCTAATTCGTGTTTATCAATTGTTAACGCCAAAGACCTATCGGAATCAAGTTCTACATCTGCAAACTCATCTAATCCTGCGATAGACATCGCGTTTTCAAAGTTTTCACCAAATCGTACTGCATCGTATAATCTCACAAATTTTTCCTTAAGTCGAGGGCTACTTGTCTTAAATGGCAAATCTTTCAAACAATTCAACAACGACGATCCTCTAGATCTCTGTGATCTCAAATATCCTACACATTTAACGAGTTCTATTTTGTCTAATTCTCTTAATAACCTGCAATTAAAACTTGCTACCATTTCAGTAATCAAAAATATGAAAACTAGTGAAAAAAACAAAGATGCTAAAAAATAGACCAAACCTTCATCACTCACATAACACATAATTGAAGCTAATAATATTGCAAGTATCAATATCAATAAAACCCGTTTTATCTTCAAAATGACCACTTATAACTGTTTAGCATTTTCCAAAATTCGGAATCTTCGCCAATTTTTCTAATAAACCTTGCTCTTCTTTGAAATTCTTTTAAGGAATTTTCAACACTTATGTCCTTGCTTTTAGCATAATTCATCAATACTTTTGTTTTTGCAATGTTATCAAAAAATAAAGATCCATTCCATGCAACTTTTTTTTCATCCACCATCTCCTCTTCGCCTATTTCAAAACCCTTTTCAATTTCAGCTCTACTTAGCCATCGGTACTCATAAATACTGGAAACTATCCTCTCTCTCACTCCTATCTGTTTCATATACACTGCCAAATCTAATGAACTCAGAGATTTTATCTCAACACTCATCGGTTTTACGAGTAATTTCTTAATAATCGAAAGATTCTCTTCATTACTATGCATTGTCGTCATGAATGGTATCCCTAAATTTGAACCCGAAAATAATTCTCTAGTTTCCTCTCCCCTTACTTCTCCGATTATTATCCTATCTGGTCTCATACGCAATGCGTTCACTACTTGTCCGGCTACATTTACCTTCCCATTTCTGGAACCGTATAATGAAATTATGTTAAAAAATGGCATCTCTGCCTTAAGTTCACCTATCTCCTCTTCAATTACCACTGATTTGCTGCTTCTTGGTATCAAGGAAATCAAAGCTGATAACATTGTGGTCTTACCACTGGCTGGAGATCCTGCTATTATAATGTTCATTTTAGATTCTATGGCAAGCCAAAGAAATGCAAGCAAATTTTCATCCAGAGTATGCACTTTTATCATTTGTTTGCAATCAATTTCCTTACCTTTCCCAATTCTTATAGAAGCTGCAGCTCCATTAATTGCGTATGGTTTTATCTGTGCGTGCACTCTTGCATTGCCCACTTGAACGTCGATTATTGGGGTATCTTCGGAAAGTTCTTTATCCGTCTCATAAACAAATCTATTCACATCACACCTGAAACCATCAATCCCATTAAATATCAAGTTGGTTTGACATCTCCCATATTTCATTGTATATACTGAAATTGGTGTATCTATGGAATTGATTTCTATCTCCTCTATACTTTTGTCTTCCATCAAGATGCTTATTGGCCCGAACCCTGCAATATCATGAGATACAATATATGCCAACAGATCTTGGTTATCTATATGCATATCTTGCAACTCTTCCAAAATCGTTTTTCTAACTTCTTCGACATTCTTTTTCAATCCACCATTCTTCAATAACGAATCTATTCTTTTTGCCTTCAAAATCATTGCCGTATTCACTTCATCAGCAGATAAATACTCGCTACCTATAATGTACTTATAATTATTACCTGAAATTACAATTGATTTATTTACCAAACCTCCCATGTCTTCTATTTTTTTATCAAAATCTGCAACATCCAATCTAAATGTAAGGCAACTTTTTCTAACGTTGTCTGTTTTTTTATCACTACGACCTCCAAATAATACGGACCTCATATTTATCATGGTATCAATTCATTTACTTAAATAAAATATATTGTAGTATAATATACTAAAAAGATTTTTATACTTTGCGTAATTTATGCCAGTGCAAGGTCGAATATACATTTATAAGATTTGCCATCAATGTATAACTGAATTATAAGGTGCAAATGTGGCAAAGCAAAAAAACGAAGATGGCATATGGCTTATACGAAAGTTGCTGAGCAAACCGAATTACGCTGTACTTAAACTTTTAATGATAAAATCTCCTAGAACCACTAGGGAACTGTACACCTTATTGGGCAAGAGTTTTACTAGAAAAACTCTTATCTTGACTCTCAGGAACCTATCCATGAACTTGAACATTCTCCAACCTACACATATACGAACAGAAAGAGGATACGATCTAGGTTATAACATAAATCCTCGTTTGAAGGAGATAGTAAAATCTCTAGAAAAATACGAGAAGATGATCGAAAGCATAACTGGAATAAAAGATTCTACTTAAAGTAATTATTATATACCTGCAAACGTTACATTTTCAGTCAGTTATTTATTTTTTATTATAAAATTTTACCACGGAGATACTATATGCCAACAACAGCAACCGTTATGAATAAACCCTATGTACTGACTGAAACTAGAAAACTTACGCCTACCATAACGGCATACACGTTTAAAGCCCAGGATGGCACAAGCATAGACTTCACTCCCGGTATGTTTGCCATGTTAACGTATAAAGATTCAAACATTAACATTTCAAGAGCATTTTCTATAGCCAATGCACCTCCTTCTGATTCTTTGGAGTTTGTCATTGCGTTGGTTCATGGGGCTTTCACGTCCAAACTTGAAAATGCAAAAGTGGGTGATACCTACTACATTTCTGCACCTTACGGGCAATTCAAATTCGAAAGTTCTGCAGATGAAAAAATACTTTTTTTTGCAGGCGGAACTGGGATTGCACCATTCCTCTCTATGTTAAGATCTATAAGAGCAAAAAAAATAAACATGGACTGCAGAATGATGTATAGTGTCAAATATCCTGATGAAATAGCCGAGAATGAAGAATTAAATCAAATGGAAATCGATATGAATCTTAAAACATTCATAACTGTCACTAGGCCAAAACCAGAAGATAATTGGAAAGGGGATACTGGGCATGTGGATGCTGCAATGATTCAAAAAGATGTACCTGATTTCAAAGACAGAGTCAGTTATATATGTGGACCACCTGCATTTGTAAAAGCCGTGAAAGACGACCTCGTGTCACTTGGTGTACCAGAAAAAAATATAAAAGCCGAAATGTGGGGATAATAAACTGCTAAAACCGATAATAACCACAAAGTTTTTTAATCCGAACTACATTATCTAATCGATGCCAACCGATCTTTCAGATAATGAAAAAATATCCTTGGTTATGTCTATCGGAGTAGTACTACTTAGTATATTTGCCGTGATAGCGTTCTTTTTATATAATCAGAATCTGATTCCGTTCTACATAATAGCTGCATTGGCAATAGTGCTGGGATTCTATCTGGCTTACAGACTTTCAAAGGAAAAGACAGAACAAAAACCTAAAAAGCAACGTAGTTCCAGCTGATTAAATGAATAAGTTAATAATAGCAGAGAAACCAAGCGTAGCTGTGCGTATATCCTCATCGCTTGCCGAAGGTTCAAGTCCGAGGCGTTTTAGTATAAATGGCGTATCATATTTTGAAGTTCCCCATGGCACTGATGTTTTATACGTGGTTGCAGCTGCTGGTCACCTATTTTCATTACATCAAAAAGGAGACAGCAATAAGATACCTGTATTTGATGTTGAATGGATAGAATCCTACAAGGTAAGAAAATCAGCATACTTTACTAAAAAATATCTAGATACGATAATCGAGATAGGAAAAAAATGTTCGTTTTTTATAAACGCATGCGACTATGATCTTGAAGGTACAGTTATCGGTTCCAATATCATAAAAGCAATAACAAAAAAGAATGCAAACTCTGAAGTCAATTCAGATAATGTAAGCAGAATGAGATTTTCAACAACCACTAATCTTGATCTTCTAAATGCATACGATAACATTTCAGATTTTGATTTCAATAATCTCTATGCAGGAGAAACAAGACACACTCTGGATTGGTTATGGGGTATCAACCTCAGCAGAGCACTCATGCATGCGATAGCTACGAGTGGCCATAAAGCCGTGCTCAGTATAGGCAGAGTACAAGGTCCAACGCTTTCCGTACTAGCCAACAGGGAAATGGAAATCAAAGACTTTGTATCAAAACCGTATTGGAGATTATTTGTTTCATTCGGCGGTGTAGACTTTGAAAACTCAAGGGGAAACATTCTGGAAAAAGATATTGCACAGGATCTGTTGAACAAAACGAAAGAAGGTGTGGCAATTGTCGATACGTTCAATACCATTAAAGAAGATCGTTATCCATTCCCACCTTTTGATCTCACTTCTCTGCAGTTGGAAGCTAGCAGGGTGTTTCGTATAGATCCATCCAAAACTCTTGCCATAGCCCAAACACTGTATGAACATGCTTACATATCATATCCACGAACATCATCCCAAAAACTCCCCTACTCACTCAATCTAAAACGCATAATAAGCCAATTAGCTAAAAATCCCACATACGCTGAAGATGCTTCTAAACTGATAAATGCGCAGAGATTCAAACCTCGGGAGGGACAGAAGGATGACGAAGCACATCCTGCAATATATCCTACAGGGGAGATTCCAAAAAAACTAGGTTTGGAAGAAGGCAAGGTTTACGATTTGATAGCTAGAAGATTTCTTGCATGTTTTGCTGAACCTGCAAAAATCGAAAAAACCAATGCTGTACTCAAAATAAACAATGAAAGATATCTTGCAAGCGGTGATGTGGTTGTAAATCCCGGTTGGACAACAACATACACATACCACAAGTTCAGGGAATCAAAAATACCACGCCTCAGTGTAGGTGAAAATATAACTATAAGCGATGCCAAAATGGATGAGGGAATGACCACTCCTCCAAAACGCTACGGGAAAGCATCTCTTATCGCTCTGTTGGAACAGAAAGATCTCGGTACAAAAGCAACAAGGTCTGCAATAATAGACACCCTTTTTGATCGTGGTTACATCAAGAATTCAAGCATAGAGGTAACGGAGTTTGGAATGAGCGTATACAATGCGCTTAACAAATATTGCCCTCAAATCCTAGATCCCGAACTAACTAATAAATTAGAATCAGAAATGAGCAAAATTGCCAAAGGAGAGCTGTCCAAGGATACTGTGATAAACGATGGAAAAAGTGTCATTTCAGACATACTTGCCATATTCATGAAAAATGAAAAAGAAATAGGTACAGAACTTGGCAATGGATTGAAAGAAACCGAAATGTCTAATGTACTTGGAAAATGCAAATGTGGGGGAAATCTTGTTATCAAAAGGTCACGGAACAACAAAACTTTTGTCGGATGTTCTAATTGGCCAAACTGCAGTGTAACTTATCCAATACCTCAATATGCAAAGATAATTCCATTACACAAAACCTGCGATATCTGCGGTACTCCTAAAATAAAGGTTTTTTCAAGAGGAAAAGTGTTTGATATGGATTTGGATCCAAACTGCGAAACCAAACAGAAATGGAAGCAAAGAACAACAGAATCTAAAGAAACAAAATCCAAACCTGCAGTTAAAAAACCAGCAAAGAAATCTTCAAAGAAACCTAGTAAGAAAAAGAAGGTATCCAAATCATGATCGAAGTTGGCTGCTGTGATTGGAAAAATATAAAACCAAAATCCGTAATAGGATATTCTTGGAAAAGTTCATACTCAAGCAGCCTGCAGGTGTATGCGTCAATCTTCAATGTTGTGGAACTAAAATCATCGATAACCAAATTCCCAATGTATTCTACTGCTTCAAGATGGTTCAAAGAAGCAACATCTATAAACGAGACGTTCGAATTTGTAATTAATGTTTCGGGAATATTCGGTCCAGATGGCAAACCGCATCTTAATAATGGCGATATTGCAAAACTCAAGTACTTTGCAAAACATCTGAAAGCCAAGAAACTACTGTTTCAAACTCCTTCATTATTTGAATACAATGTGGAAAATTTGGAATACATCAGATCACTCTTGTCTAAAATAAATGGCTACCAAAACATCTGGGAACCAAAAGGCACGTGGTTAACAAAAGGCTTCAAAGATCTGATGTTGCTGTGCATCGAAGAGAACATCGTGCTCTGCACCGATCCTTTCAAAATCATTCTTAAAGCAGATCAACCTTTCAATTATTATAGGTTAAACGGGTTTGGCAAAATCATGACATACAATTACAAATTTTCCAAGTCAGAACTTAAGATTTTGAAATCCAAGATACCAAAAAACATGCATGATACGTATATAATGTTTAACAATACTTATATGTGTGAAGATGCGATGGCATTTAAAGAGATGTGAAAAATGTTCATTTATCCAAGTTTTTATAGAAAGCTTAAACGAGGCCCACAAGTCATACTCCCAAAAGATATAGGCCTTATATTGGCTTATTCATATATTGACAAAGAGTCCGTATGTGTAGATGCAGGTACGGGAAGTGGGTGGTTGACTCTAAGTCTTGCCAGACTGTGCAAGCATGTGTACAGTTATGATATAAGAAACGATTTCATAGAGATAGCGAAGAAAAACATGTTGATGCACAACGTAAGCAATGTTACATTTAAAGAAATGGATGTAACAAAGAAAATAGAGGAAAAGAACGTAGATCTGGTAACTTTGGATCTGCCTAATTCTGAAAAGGCTTTAAAAAACGCAAAGAAAGCATTAAAGGAAGGTGGCAGGGTAGTCGGATACACTCCTAACACTGAGCAAGCCAAAAAATTCGTATTAAAACTGAACTCATTAGGATTCAATGATGTATACACTGTCGAAAACATAGTTCGGGATATGCTTGTCAGAGAAGAAGGAACAAGACCTTCCACAAAGGGGATATGGCACACCGCGTATTTGACATTTGCTGTAAGGTGACATACCCTTTGACTATAGGCTAGCTATGTAGTCATATATAAATATCATAATTTCTCTAATTTTAAACATGATTAAAACTGCTAGAAAAAAGGAAAGGCACCAGAAACCTCTCAATGTGCCTCCAAAAATTGCCTATGACATAAACACCTCTCTCGAAAGGATAGGTTTGCCTAACGTGTACATTGGCGGTAGAGCAGTCAATGCCCATTCTGGTGGAAAAGAGAGGAGCAGTCATGATCTTGACATAGCTCTTCTGTACAAACCTTCAAATCAACAGATAAATCTACTAACTCAAAATTCACATTTTTCTATAGAAAACAACCCTAACATGACTTCTAGATACAGTCTTTTCTATCACAGCGAAGAACTACAGGGTACTGGAAAGATAAAGATAGATCTTTACTATCCTGGTTATGTATCATCCCTATACAATTTCAAACCACAGCATACTCTAAACGGATTTCCTATAGCCAAAATAGTTATGGAAGGGGAAACGATAACCGTAGATGGGTCTCCTCTGAAGGTAGCTAAGCGAGAGATGCTTGTTGTAATGAAATACTTGGCTTGGGAGAACAGAGGAAACGGAAACAAAAGCTCAAAGGACATGGTGGATATAACTAACATGATACGCACAAATTATAACGATTCTAGAGAGTTTGAGGGATTTGTAAATATTTTAAAAGAAGTTCTACGTACAAATATGCCTAATGATGAAGAAAGAATAATTCACGGCATTCTTTCAAATGTAGATCTTAAAAAGATAAACAAAGATTTTGTCAGAATCGCAAGAGAAGTTATTAGAAAATAATTCACATTCTTACGTGCAAGAAGATTTATATACTATTAGAAACTCATATCTAAAATAGGGAAAAAACACGTTATGCTAACTACAACGGTGAATAATATGACTGAAGAAGAACAAATTGGAGTAACTGGATCAGAAAATGTGGTTCTAATAGGCAAAAAACCTGCGATGAACTATGTACTTGCAGTTGTAACACAGTTCAACAATGGTGCAAAAAGTGTAAAAGTGCGTGCTAGGGGGAACGCTATATCACGTGCTGTCGATGTAGCTGAAATATCAAGGAATAGATTTGTTACCGATACTAAAGTAGATAAGATAAATATAAGTTCTGAAGAACTTGCTAATGAGGATGGTACCAAATCAAAGGTTAGCTCAATCGAGATAACCTTGGTCAAGTAAGTACGCCCCTTACATAATGTGCAAGTTCTGTTGATGTTACAAGGCCAACGCAAATTCGGTCGTATTCATTATCGACTACTGGCAGCCTTGTAACCTTCATATCAAACATTTTTTTTGCTGCGATTTCTATTTCTGTATTTTCATCAATAAAGACTGGCAAATCCATGATTTTATCTACTTTTAATTTGTAGAATTCTCTGGAAACCCTATCCCTGTACAAAATTCCTACAAGTACTCTATTATCGATAACCGGAAGTAAGCTAACATGCATATTATCAAACAAATCTATGGCTGTACTTACACTGGTATCCTTCGACACCCCCACTATATTCCTTATCATTATATCTTTAACTTTCGCAGTCCCACCGTGTGATTATTACACCAACTAAATCCTATTTAAGCTTTTCAATTATATATTCTAAATGGTGTTTAACTGGAAAGCGCTTATAGAAACCATTACATAGACGAGCTTAGTCCCGAAATGGCAGGTCAAGAAGTTAAAATTGCAGGTTGGGTTCATGAAATCAGGGATATAGGCAAAATAATGTTTCTTCTAGTACGAGATCGTACGGGGATAGCACAGGTCATAGCCAAGCGCGGAGTGACTGATGCTGGCATAATGGAATCGATGTCTCTACCTAAGGAAAGTGTCATAATGGTAAAAGGTGTGATCAAAGCAAATCCGGAATCTAAAAAGGGATTTGAAATAATACCTTTCGAAGTTAAAAATCTAAATCCTTTAAAAGAAACGATGCCATTCGAAGTCACTGGAAAAGTGCCCGCAGACATAGATGTACGTTTGAATAACAGGCAGATAGATATAAGACGTGAAGAAACCACGGCAATATTCAATATCCAATCTACAATACTGGAAAGCTTTAGAAACACTCTGATCAAGGAAGGTTTCAATGAAATAAGAACTCCAGTGTTGGTAAAGGAAGCTACGGAAGGAGGTTCGGATCTATTCAGTGTAGACTACTTCGGTACTAATGCGTATCTAGCCCAATCTCCTCAAATATACAAACAATTGGCAGTAATAGGTGGCTTGGACAGGGTCTTCGTGATAACTCCCGTATTCAGAGCTGAAAAATCCAATACAACCTTTCATCTAAACGAAATAACACAGATGGATATAGAAATGGGATTTGCTGATTACAACGATGCGATACACATGTTAAAACATGTCTCACAGAACATTCTTGAAGAAGTTAAAAAGCAAAATCCAAAAGATTTGGAGCTACTCGGTGTCGAAATCAAAAACACAAAAATTCACGAACTAACATATTCCGATGCTGTTAAAAAACTAAATGAAAAAGGCCATCCTATGGAGTTTGGTAAGGATTTTAGCAGGGCAGATGAAGAAGCAATACATAATTTCTTTGGGGATCTTGTCTTAATAAAGGAGTTTCCTACGGCTGTCAGGGCCTTCTACAGCATGCCAAGTGAAGAAAATCCAGAATTTTGTCATAGTTACGATCTGATATACAAAGGGCTTGAAATCTCTAGTGGGGCACAACGTATACACGATCCGTCAATGCTTGCAGACGCGTTGAAAAAGAGAGGCGAAGATCCTGAAAAGTTTTCCTTCTACATAAACTCCTTTAAACAAGGAGCACCACCTCATGCTGGATGGTCTATAGGTTTAGAAAGATTGACAATGAAATTGACAAACATGAGTAACATACGGGAATGTGCTCTGTTCCCTAGAGACAGGACAAGACTTGTGCCATGATTTTATGGTTAGACTAATAAGCGTTAAAATGGAAAAAGACGATGATTCCCAAATGATAATAGGCCATTCGTCTTTTATAAAAACCATTGAGGATCTTTACGAGACTATGTTTAGTAGTGTACCTGGTATAAAATTTGGTATCGCTTTCTCAGAAGCAAGCGGTCCGTGCCTGGTACGAAGCGAAGGGAATGATAATAGATTACGCAAAATAGCCATTAAAAACATCTTGAAAATAAAGGCTGGACATTCCTTCATAATCATATTCAAAAATGCGTATCCAATAAACGTTACAAACGGTATTAAAAACATTGGAGAGGTAACCCGTATATTCTGCTCAACCGGAAATCCTGTAGAAGTAATCATTGCAAAAACAAAAACCGGCAATTCTATACTCGGTGTAGTTGATGGGTTCTCTCCAAAAGGCGTTGAGGATTCTGCTGAAGTCAAAAAACGTAGGGACTTCATAAGGGAGATCGGATATAAGGTGAAATGAATGCCATTTATATTATTGGACAAATCCGATGCAAAAAAGGCAATAACAATACTTTTTGATAAATATCCACATTCAAAATACTATCTTAATTTTAACACACCTATAGATCTACTTGTTGCTGCTATACTATCGGCACAAACAAAAGACGAAGTGGTAAATTCTTCAACAGTAAACCTATTCAAAAAATACAAAACAGCTGAAGACTACGCTTCGTCTAATCCATCGGATCTTTCTAAGTATGTGGGCAAAATAAATTTCTCTGGAAATAAAATAAACAACATAATAAAAGCATGTAAAATACTCGTAGAAAAATATGATGGAAAAGTGCCTCGGGATATGGGTTCATTGACAGAATTACCCGGAATAGGCCGCAAAACTGCCAACACAATTCTAATAAACGCCTACGGAATTACTGAAGGCATTCCGGTGGATACTTGGGTAATCAAATTATCAAAAAGAATAGGCCTTAGCAAGAACGATGGCCCAGAAGATATAGAAAGAGATCTGATGGGATTCGTAGACAAGACTTACTGGGGCAAAATTGCATACGTATTCAAAGCACACGGAAAGGCTATATGCCAATCAAAAATACCAATATGCAGCGAATGTGTGCTTAATAAGCTATGTCCTAAAAACGATGTGCAAAAAAGCAAGTGATAAAATGAAATACATAGCGGATCTCCATACTCATTCAAAATATGCCGGCGCGTGCAGTGACAAGTTAACACTTGAGAATATGGCGTCTTCCGCATCTCAAAAAGGCATATCCATACTTGGAACTGGCGACTTTACCCATCCACTGTGGTTCAACGAAATAAAATCTAAACTCCATTCAAAAGGTAACGGTGTGTATCATTTAGAAAGGCAGGAAGTCAACTTTATACTAACTACCGAAGTGTCAATCATATTTAGCACAGGAAGTGGTAATCCTAGTTTGTTCTCAAGAGATGCCAATAACAAAAAGATACACAATTGCATAATGGCTCCAAACATAGAAGTCGCGGAACAAATAAACGAAAGATTATCGAAATTCGGAGACCTTAAACTTGATGGCAGACCCGTACTAACCATAAGTGCTGCGCATCTTGTCGAGCTCATGCATGGAATTGATAAAGACATCATCGTGTATCCTGCACACATCTGGACTCCCTGGTTTGGTGCGTTCGGATCACTTTCCGGATTCGATTCGATGAAAGATGCCTACGAAGACCAGGAAATGCATATACACGCTCTTGAAACTGGACTCAGCAGTGATCCTTCGATGAATTGGCGTGTATCAAGTCTCGATAAATATTCCTTGTTATCCGGAAGCGATGCACATTCCCTTGAGAAACTCGGCAGGGAAGTTACAATATTCGACATGAAAAATGTTTCATACTTTGATATCCAGAATCTAATAAAAAATAAGAATGTGGATTCAACAATAGAATTCTATCCTGAAGAAGGTAAGTATCATTACGATGGTCATAGGCGATGCAACATATCCATAAGTCCTGAAGATGCGAAGAAATACAATAACATCTGTCCCGTGTGCAGAAAAAAGCTTACAATAGGTGTACTGCATCGTGTTGAAGATCTTGCAGACAGGGAACCAGGCTACAAACCCAAAAATGTATCGCCTTACATACATGCTATTCCACTAAGAGAAATAATAGCTGAAGCAAATAGTAAAGGCATCAACACTTTATCAGTAAAAACAAAATACGATGAACTGATAAATAATCTAGGCACTGAACTATTCATATTAACGGATTGCAAAATAGAAAAAATAATGCAGATAGATGAAAATGTAGGGAACGCCATAAGGAATGTACGTAACGGAGAAGTCAATATATCTCCAGGTTATGATGGTGTATTCGGAGTGATAGATGTGATGAATAAAAATCCCATAAAAAAGAAAGGTATGCAACGCACAATGCGGGATTTTTAATCACGTTACCCTTGCAACTATCTGTCCGTAAGCTATCTGCGGTAATCCCGTTTCTATATTGGTGTAATTTATAAGGAGAAATCCTTTAAACGATGCTCCTGGAGTCCCTGTGAATTTACCCGATCCTGTATAGCACTGCACATTGAATGTGTAATTCGAATCTATCTGCAACATTATGTTTGGGTTATAAGGCTGCATATTTAGTACGCTCTCATTCTCATTGCATCCTACTGCAGTAACATTTATTGGAGATGATGTTATCTGGATTATATTTATTGACAAAACACCATTCTGGGCCATATAACTATTCAAACATTGAAAACCTGCCTGTAATATGCATTGCTCTGGCAAACTAGGATTCAGTATTCCACTCCCAAATATAACCACTATGACTACTGCAGCAACAAGTATTGCCCAACCATAAGTCATCAGATATTCCATCGCAGATTGTCCTTTCATGAACATCATACTCATACCTAATACTAACTAATACTTATTAACATTTAGCTTTGAATATGGATTCAACAAGCAGCTTGGCATTGTTGCCCTCTCTTAGCCTTCGATATGCATAATCGATCCATCTGTTACCAAATGGGATATAAAGCCATATCGATAACTCTTCATCTGCAATTTTCATTGC
>JAJZIU010000052.1 GCA_021810455.1 Microcaldota archaeon | reverse complement strand
GCATCGCCCGAAGCAGGGATCGAACCTGCGACTTCCTGGTTAACAGCCAGGCGCTCTACCACTGAGCTACTCGGGCATAATGCTATCGATTCTCGGTTAAAGTATTTAAAACATGGCTTTACTCATTTGACATTTTTGAAGAATGCAAATGGCTCTGCGAGATTTATTATTTTTGTGTACATGAATTGGTGGTCACCAATTCTATCGGTCACATCCACGCGATTATCATTGTAGTTGTATCTAGCGAATGTGCTTTTTGAAGATTTGACAATGGCATAGTATACATTGGATTCTCCACTTATAGAACTTATAAGATTGAATCCAGATATAATACGTTCCCCTTTGTAATCAAAGGCGTAAAGATGTGAAAGAGATTCCAAATGGGCTGATTTGCCTATAGATGCTTTGACTATGTCTTCAATAGATGGCATTTTTATTTTTGTAATTTCTTTTTCGTCAATTTTGTCTGTGGTTTTGAATGCAGAAAGATCAAGTGTTATTATGTTTATGCACGGAACCGATTCTTCAGGAAGGTCAATAAATGTCGCAGATTCGGACTCGCCATTTACAGGAGGCGTGTATCTCAACATTTTGCCTGGTTTCGTTTTTAATTCAACGTAGTATTGAAGTTGTGTATCATCTAGTATTTCTCCAAAAAGAGCAAGTCTGTACGACCCGTTTGCTTCATAGTAAATCACACTTTCAGAAGTAAAATCGAAATTATATGCGTATCTGCAGAGATCCTCGAGTGAAGATAATTTTACAGATAGAAATTTCCTTTCATGTTTTTGTTTTTCGGCTTTTTCTGGCATTTGGTCACATTTAATGGAACAGGTTGCTTTCGATACTATAGAGTAGAGACATTATGGCGTACGCCGGTTCGAAAATGACAGGAGATAGTATCACCCCATTGCCTACCGCATTGTAATCGTTTGAAAGACTTTCTTTTATTGATAATTTTGCATGATAAGATTCCTTGATCAACGGACTTGATGAAGAACTAACAGTTAAATTGAGGTTGTAGATCCCAGGTTCACCAGCATAAACAGGGTATACGAATGTATTCTTTGTAGAGTGAAGCGAGATTACCTGCTGCGTGAGATTTGATCCAGGAAGGCCTTGCACACTTATTATGAAAGGATCATCAGAAATACCAGTATTATTTATTGTTACGTATAGATTCGCAGGCTGATTTATACCTGAGACGAGGTCCAGTGGACTTACGCCAAGATTGAACACGTTTGTAGTGACATTTACATAAGCCTTGACTGTCAAATTCCCAAGTCCCGAATAATTTCCGATGTTTATAGCTTTTAGAACCATCTCGTACGTACCGTTTGCCGCGTTAGGAGCTACGGTTATCTTAGTTTTCATAGGATTTTCATATAGAGGGGACTGCTGCGAAGACCAACCTTGTGGCAGAGAAACAGCACTTAGAGAATCCCAACCTATGTTGACTATCGTCCCCTTTGAATTAGTTGTAGATGAATTGCCAAGTATGTAAAAACTTTCTCCAGGACCAACCTTTCCAAGATAAAGACTCCCGTTGTTGTATAAAGTAGCAGTTATAGGCCCTTCAACATTCAGATATGATGCACTAGCAATAGACAGTACTGCTGTTGAAAATGCAATTGCAAGAATTATGTTTAATCGCATGATTCTGTTATACATGCAAGATTTAAATGCCTTAGTTGGAATATGCTTATTATGGAGAGTAGGAAGTATGTGTGGGTAAATGGGGTTTTAGTAGAATCGAAGAATGCGAAAGTACACGTCCTTACACACTCGTTGCAGTATGGTAGTGGTATATTCGAAGGTATTAGAAGCTACTCTTCAAGCGAAGGTACATCCATATTTAGACTAAAGGACCACATGAAGCGTTTCGAGAATAGCGCGAGGATCTACTCGATGAACTTGGGATTCACAGCGCATGAATTAGAGGATGCAGTAGTAGAAATAGTAAGGAAAAATAAGGACAGGGATTGCTACATAAGACCATTCGCGTTTGTTGATGATACTAGGATAGGTCTTGGAACACAGGGCAAAAAAATAAGTGTTGTGATAGCATCAGTTCCTTTCGGAAGTTATTTTGATGATAAGGAAAAGGGCGTGAAATGTGTGGTTTCATCATGGAGAAGAATAAATTCCTCAATAATGCCTCCTGAGGCGAAGGCTAGCGCAAATTATCTAAATTCTAGCACAGCATCATTGGAAGCAAAGAATGCAGGAGCAGATGAGGCGATTTTATTGTCTTCCAACGGGTATGTTGCAGAAGGGCCTGGAGAGAACATATTTTTGGTAAATGGTGGAAAACTTTTAACCCCTTCAAAGGATGCTGACATTCTTTTAGGTATAACAAGAGATACTATAATCAAACTTGCTGAGTTCAAAGGGATAGAAGTTGAGGAAAGAAACGTGCATAGAGAAGAGCTCTACACTGCGGATGAGATGTTTTTTGCAGGTACAGCAGCTGAGATAACACACATAACTAGTGTCGATAAGAGGAAAGTAGGGAATGGAAAAAAGGGCCCGATAACACGCATTCTTGCCGAAGAATATTCAAACACAGTGCATGGAAAGACAGATTTTAAGGAGTGGCTTACGGAAGTGTGATTATTTTGTTACAATGATACACGAATCTTTTTCTACTATCAGCTCTTTTTCAGATTGTGCAACCATGCCTTTTTTCTTTTCTACCAGTACAGGAAATGCTTCGAGCATTCCCATGGAAATTAATTCAGATATTCCTTTTCTCACTCCAAATTCGCTCATGT